>JACCSN010000820.1 GCA_013812985.1 Hyphomicrobiales bacterium
TGCCGCTCCTGGCCTCCGGCCTGGCCATCACCTTCTGCCTCTCCTTCGTCCAGGCGTTTTCCGTCTTCCCCTCCGCGGTGCTGCTCGGCGCGCCTGCCGGCCCGACGCGGGTGATTTCCATCGCGGCCTATGAGGCCGCCTTCGAGCAGTACGACTATTCCCTCGCCTCGGCGATCGCCATGATCATGGCCGCCGTCCAGCTCGTCGTAGTGGTCGTCGTCCTCACCGGGCGAGGTTTCCTCTACCGCGGCGCCACGACAGGCGGGAAAGGCTGACGGATGGAGCAGACCCAGAGCGTCGCCACGAGGCTCTGGGCGACCGCCGTCTGGGTGGTGGTCGGCTTCTTCGTGCTCAATCTTCTGGCGATGATCGCCACGGTCGTGGTCAATTCCTTCGCGACGCGCTGGCTCGGCACGTGGCTGCCGGCCGGCTACACGACGCGCTGGTATTTCAGCGCCTGGAGCGAGTTCCAGCTCTATTACGTGCTGATTGTCACGTTTCAGATCGTCGGCGCCGTGGTGCTCCTGTCCGGACTTCTGGGCGTCCCCGCCGCCTATGCGCTGGCGCGGCGGGAATTCCCGGGCAAGCGGATCGTGCTCCTGCTCTTCCTGCTGCCGATCCTGGTGCCGCCGATGACCTACGGCATCCCGCTTACCACGGTGCTCTACCAGTCGCCTTTCGGCGGCACGATGTGGGGCGTCATCCTGGCCAATCTCGTCCCGACCGTGCCTTTCGTCATCCTGGTCATGATCCCTTTCATCGAACAAATCGACCCGCGCATCGAGCAGGCCGCACGCGTGTTCGGGGCCGGGACGTTCCGTCTCTTCGCCCACGTGCTTGTACCGCTGCTCATCCCCGGCATCCTGGCGGCATTGCTGCTGGTGCTGGTGCGCACGATCGCCATGTTCGAGCTGACCTTCCTGACCGCCGGGCCGACCAGCCAGACGCTTGTCGTCGCGCTCTATTATTCCGTCTTCGCCGCCGGTGTTCGCGCCGGCCAGTCGATCGACGCGATGGCGGTGATCTATATGGCGACCACGCTGATCTGGCTCTTGATCGCGCTCCGCTTCGTCAATCCCACCCAGATCGTCACCCGAGCGAAGCGCCAGAACGCCTGAGGCGCTTCCTGCTCCTGCTTCATCCGGCGGCGCGGAACGAAACCCGCGCCGCTTCTTTATTAACTGGCGATCCCTCGAGGCTTATCGGACAACCTGCCTGAATGGCGGACGACATACCCCAGCGCGCCAGGCGTCGCGCGCTCCTCATCGTGAACCGCAAGGCGAGGTCAGGGCTGCGCGCGCTGGACGACGCCATGAGGGTCCTGGAGGACGGCGGCATCGACATCGTGGAAGCGGAGATCGCCGCTCGCGAGAAGATTTCCGAGGAGATCCGCGAGGACGCGGCCGAGGTCGACCTCGTCATCGTCGGCGGCGGCGACGGAACATTGAACGCCGCGGCCCCGGCTCTGGTCGAAACGCGCCTGCCGCTTGGCGTCCTGCCGCTGGGCACCGCCAACGACCTGGCGCGCACCCTCCACATACCGGACGACATCGCCGAAGCGGCCCGCCTGATCGTCGCCGGGACGACGCGCCCGATCGATCTCGGCGAGGTGAACGGCATCTTCTATTTCAACGTGGCGTCGATCGGGTTCAGCGCGCGCCTGGCGCGCCGTCTCACCTCGGAAGCCAAGCGCCGCTGGGGCGTCTTCGGCTATGCTCTCGCCTCCTCGAAGCTCGTCGCTGAAAGCAGCCCCTTCACGGTGGAGATCGAGCATGACGGCAAGACCGACCGCGTGCGCACGATCCAGGTCTCGGTCGGCAACGGCCGCTATTACGGCGGCGGAATGACGGTGGAGGCGACGGCCACGGCCGATGATGGCCGGCTCGACGTCTACAGCCTGGAAGTGCCGCATTGGTGGCATCTCATCGCGCTCGCCCCGGCCCTGAAGCGCGGCACGCAGGGCCGCTCCGAACATGTGCGCGCATTCTCGACGACCGAGCTGACGCTCAGGACCCGGCGTCGGCACGAGGTGAACGCCGACGGCGAGCTGGTGACCGTCACGCCGGCGCATTTCCGCGTGCATCCGCGCGCCGTGGAGGTGTTCGTGCCGGAGTGAGGAAGCAGCAACCGCCGCTACGCCGTAGCAGCCGGCTTGCCCCGGCCGCCGGTTTCGTGGCTGTCTCGTTCCACCTTGCCGGCCGACGCCGAGGAGATCGCAGGAGCTTATGCCCGTCTGGGAAATATTCGTCGTAGCCTGCCTGATCGTGCTCAACGGATTTTTCGCGATGTCGGAGCTGGCGGTCATGTCGTCCCGCCGCGCGCGGCTGGAGCAGATGGCGGCGGAGGGCGTGCGCGGGGCAAGGGCGGCGCTCGGCCTGATCGAAGAACCGACGCGCTTCCTGTCCACCGTCCAGATCGGCATCACGCTGGTCGGCGTGTTCGCCGGCGCCTATTCCGGGACAACGCTCGCCGAGCCGCTCGGCGACGCGCTCGTCGATCTGATGGGCCCTTACGCCTATCCGGCATCGGTAGCCATCGTCGTGGCGGCAATCACCTACCTGTCGCTCGTCGTCGGCGAGCTCGTGCCGAAGCGGATCGCCATCAACGATCCGGAGCGGATGGCGGCGCGGGTGGCGCGCTTCATGCGGGGGCTCTCGGTCGCCGGCGCCCCGGTCGTCTGGCTCCTTCGCATGTCCACCGAAGCGCTGATCCGTCTTCTCAGGATTCCCGACAAGCCCGAGAGCACGGTGACGGAAGAGGAAGTGAAGAGCATGATCGCCGAAGGCACGCGGACCGGCGTCTTTCATGCCGCCGAGCGCGACATGATCCACGGCGTGCTGCGCCTGGCCGACCGTTCCGTCCGCTCCGTCATGACGCCCCGCGTGGAAGTCGTCTGGATCGACCTCGACGATTCGCCCGAGACCATTCGCCAGGAGATCGCCGATAGCGGGCATTCGCGCTTTCCGGCCGGGCGGCGCGGCCTGGAGGAGTT
>JACCSN010000831.1 GCA_013812985.1 Hyphomicrobiales bacterium
TCATCACGCATGACTTCGACGAGGCGATCCGGCTTGCCGACCGCGTCGCGATCATGAAGGACGGATCGATCGTCCAGATCGGAACTCCGGAAGAGATCGTCTCCGAGCCGGCCGATGCCTATGTGACAGAGTTCACAAAAACAGCACCGCGGGGCAAGCTCATCTCCGCCGCGCGCGTAATGCTGCCCTTGGGTTCGGAGCCGATCCATGCCGAACCGATACCGGGATCCGCGAAAATCGATGAGGTTGCGGCCCGCGTTCTGGAATCAGCGAATGGGATCACCGTGATCGACGACGAGAACCGTCCCATCGGCCACCTCACCCGCTCGCGCATCATCGAAGTCCTCTTCGCTCCCGCAAGGCCCGCATGAGCGCCCCGGCCGCAACCGTTTCGATGGGAGCCGGGCGGCGTACGGCGGCGCCGGGCGGCGTTCCCACTGTCGGCTTGATCATCCTGCTGATCGCCGTCGTCGTGTCGGCTGTCTTTCCGTGGGCGATGCAATGGCCGGAAGAATGGACCGTCCCGTTACGGAGCTGGATTACCGCGGCTTTGCACTGGCTTGCACGCGATCTCTCGTTCGGCCTGTTTACGTTCCGCGACCTCACCCGCGGCATGGCTGCGATTCTCACCTGGCCGCTGGACATCGCGGAAGCCGTACTTTTTGAAGGCTTCAAGCGACAAGGTGTGCCGCCGGTCCCGTGGGTCGCGCTGAGCGGCGGCGCAGTGCTGCTCGGGCATTACCTGGGCGGCCGCCGCCTTGCGCTGCTCGCCGGACTCGCAATGCTCTACCTGGCCATCTTCGGCCTTTGGGCCGATGCCATGCGCACCTTGTCGCTGGTCGTGGTGACCGTGCCCCTGGCCGCGGCGGCCGGGTTGATGCTCGCGATCTTGGCTTTCCAGAGCGCTCGGATGGATCGCGTTCTGCGCGTGTTGTTCGACCTGATGCAGGCCATGCCGCATCTCTCGTACCTCGCCCCGGTCGCCGTGTTTTTCGGTTTCGGCCCGGTGGCCGCAATGATCGCCAGCGGGCTTTTCGCTCTGGCGCCGATGGCCCGTTGCGTGCTGCTCGGCCTGCGCACGATCCCGAGCAACATCGTGGAAGCGGGCCTCATGTGCGGCTGCACGCCGCGCCAGCTTCTGTGGCGAACCCAGTTTCCCGCAGCACTCCCTGCCGTACTGATCGGCCTCAATCAGGTCGTCATGCAGGTGCTCGCAATGGCGGTGATAGCCTCGCTGATCGGAGCCACGGGACTTGGACATCGGCTGCTTGTATCCTTGCAGCAATTGCAACTCGGGAGAGCCGTGGAGTTCGGCGTCGCCATTGTCCTCATGGCAATCGTTCTTGACCGCTTCACGCAGGCCTGGGCCGCCCGGGCAACCGTCCATCAGATCGATACGTCATGGCTCGCGCGGCACCGCCATATGGCGGCCTTTCTGGTTCTGCTCGCGGTCGCCTACGCGCTGACGCCGTGGTTCCCGGCCCTGAACCAGCTACCCAAGAGCGCAACGATTACGACGGCGCCGTTCTGGGACCAGGGGATCCGATGGATTTCCCTGAATCTGGCGGGGCCGCTCTCGGCGTTCCGCGACGGTGCGACCGTTTACGGACTGCTGCCGACGCGCAACGCCTTTCTGTGGCTGCCCTGGCCTCTGCTCTTGGCCCTTGTCGTTGTTCTCGCCCTGCGGCTCGGAGGCGTCCGGCTCGCGGTCTTGACCGGATCGCTCATCGTTTTCATCCTCGCAATCGGCCTATGGGAGCCGGCGATGATGACGCTCTACCTTACCACCCTGGCCGTCTTCATCTGCCTGTTGATCGGGGTCCCGCTTGGTGTCCTGGCGGCGAGGAGGCCGCGTGCCGGGCGCGCCATTCTCACCCTTTGCGACACGCTCCAGACGTTCCCGTCCTTCATCTACCTGATCCCGGTCATCATGCTGTTCCGGGTGGGCGATCTCGCTTCCCTGATCGCCATCGTGGCCTATGCGATGGTGCCAATCATCCGCTTCACGCATCTCGGCATCACGCGCATTTCCGTCAACGTCATCGAAGCCGCGACCGCCGCGGGCGCGACGCCGCGGCAACTTCTCTGGAAAGTTCAATTGCCGCTGTCTATTCCGGAGATCATGCTGGGCGTCAATCAGACGATCCTCATGGCGCTCGCCATGACCGCCATCACGGCTCTGATCGGGTCTCGCGACCTCGGGCAGGAAATCCTCAAGGCGTTGCCGGAAGTCGATACGGGCCGAGGCCTGCTCGCGGGCCTGTCGATTGCGTTCATCGGAATCGTGGCGGATAGGCTGATCAGCGCCTGGATCCGAAAGCGCGGCGCCCGCTACGGCTTCGCGCAGCTTTAAGCAAGACCGCCCGGCCGGCGCATCCGCTAATCACGCAGTCGCAAAGCTTACGCCGCCAGCCTCACAGCACGAAATCCGACGCATCGATCGCGTCGAGCAGCACTCCCCCGACCAGGATCCAGCCTGTGCCGGCATCCACGACACCTCGTCCGTCGTTTGCGTGCAGGCGAGCTGGGAGAACGCGGTGAGCCCCACCACACCCGTCAGGTCGAACACGTCGACGCCGTTGGCCAAGCCCCGCACCGCATCGAACCCCGCCCCGTCGCGTGGAGCGGGTTGAGGGGGAATCGGTTTGGCTCGCTTGTCCAGATTCGGCAGACATATTTGTAGGGCGTTAGGCCTTTGAGGGTCTTCAGCCTGCGGCCGTAATTGTAGGCTGCGGCGAAGTCGGCGAGATGCCGGCGGAGCTGGTCATGGCTGTCGTAGTGGAAGCGCTGGACGGTCGCTTCTTTGATGGTGCGGTTCATGCGCTCGACCTGCCCGTTGGTCCAGGGATGCCTGGGCTTGGTGGTGCGATGATCGATGCCGGCCCTGCCGCAGGTGAGTTCGAAGGCGTGGGCTCGGAAGAGCTCTCCCTTCTCGATGGACTTCCTGATCTCCGGAGCCTCCGGCGCCTGGCGTGGTGAACTGAATGCCGTTGTCGGTGAGCACGGTGTGGACCTTGTAGGGGATGGCCTTCAGGAGGTGGCGCAGGAAGTCGGCCGAGATGCTCGTGGTCGTCTTCTCGTGCAATTCGACGAAGGCGAACTTGGACGTCCGCTCGATGGCGACGAAGAGGTGGAGCTTGCCTTCCGCGGTCCGCACCTCCCTACGATGGCCTCACCGTCATTTTTCGCTCCGCCGCCGAGCGACTAGCGCTGACCTTTCTGCGACGGAGCAATCCGCGATGGTTGCGCCTCCAGCGCTGAGCAACTGCTTGCTATGGTGCGCGTTTCCGTGTTCGATCCCCCATGCGTCGGTCCGATGCCACCCGGGAAATCGGCTTTCTGCTGCTGCCGGGATTTTCGCTGATGTCCTTCGCCTCGGCGGTCGAGCCCCTGAGGTCAGCTAGGCGGCTGGCCGATGCGCCGCTATAGGGCTGGCGCCTGTTCTCGCCGAATTGCGGCACCATACAGGCCAGCAACGGCCTGGCCGCCGTGCCCGAGGGGCGGTTGGAGGAGGCGCCCCCGCTCGACGCGCTCATCGTCTGCGCCGGTCTCGGCGTCGCCGAGTTCCGCGACGCGCGCACCTTCGCTGCGCTGCGGCGGCTCGCCCGGATGGGCGTACATTTGGGCGGCATCTCCACCGGCAGCCTGGTTCTTGCGCGCGCCGGTCTCCTCGACGGCTACAGGTGCACGATTCACTGGGAGAATCTGGAGGCGTTTCGCGACGAGTTCCCCGATATCGAGGTGACCGGCGCGCTTTACGAGATCGATCGCAGCCGCTTTACCTGCGCCGGCGGCATCGCCGCGCTCGACCTCATGCACGAAATCATCAGTCGCGACCAAGGCGCCGAGCTGTCCGGCGCAGTATCGGAGCAGTTCGCACACACGCATGTGCGTCTCCCGGATGAGCCGCAGCGCATGGGCCTGCGCGAGCGCCTGGGGGTGACCAACGCGAAGCTTCTGACCGTGCTGCGGCGGATGGAGGACAATCTGGAGGAACCGCTGAGGCGCGACGAGCTTGCGGCGGAAGTCGGTATTTCTGTGCGTCAGCTGGAACGTCTCTTCTGTGCTCATCTCGGCCGCACGCCGGGCCATCATTACCTCGATTTGCGGCTGCGGCGGGCGCGGCTCCTGCTGCACCAGACCTCGCTGACCATCGTCGATGTGGCGGTGGCGTCCGGTTTTGTCTCGGCCTCACATTTCGCGCGCGCTTATCGGGAGCATTTTGGACGATCGCCCAGCTTGGAGCGGCCGTCGTCGAGCCCCGGCTCCCGAACGCGCTCGCAGGCGAATGGCGAGCCGCCGCCTGCCGCACGTCCCGGGCCGCGGACCAAGCAGCGGAGCATTGAGCTCCGGCGGAAACCTCCCGCGTTCGGCTGAGGGCGCGTTTGCCTCTTTGGCTTGCCTCGCGATTTTGGCCGAACAAGCCGCTTTACGCGTGAAAAGCGTCGGTCCGCGGCAATCTTCGAACTGAAAAGAAATCGATGCCGTCCGCAGGGACCGCGGCGACCCAAGCGCGGCAAACCGGCATCCGCAAAGAACTCCAACGATGGACATCGCGAGCATCTTCGAAGCCTCGGTCGAGCGCTATCCCGATCACACGGCCCTGGTCTATGAGGACCGGCGTTGGACCTACGCCGAATGGCGCGGCCGTGTGCGCCGCTTCGCGCAATCGCTTGCCGATCTCGGCGTGCGCCCTGGCGACCGCGTCGCGTTCTACGTGTCCACCTCGGAGAATTCGGTCACCACCTATTTCGCCTGCCAGCCGCTCGGCGCCGTTGCCGTCCCGCTGAACTTCCGCCTCTCGCCCGGCGAGGTGGCCGAGGTGCTCCAGGATTCCGGCAGCCGCGTTCTGGTCTATGGCCGCTACCTGACCGACAATGCGTTGAAGGTGCTGGAGCGCCTGAAGAGCGTGCATGACGCGATCTCCTGCGCCTACGACACGGGGAATGTGCCGCACGGGCACCATCATTTCGAGACGCTGGCGGAAGAAACCGTCGATAGGTAGGAGCCGCGCCCGTGTCCGTCGGGCGAGCATTTGTCGGCGCTCGTCTATACGAGCGGCACTACCGGACGTCCCAAGGGCGTCATGCACACCCATGCCAACGACGTCGCCATCGCGATGAACTGCGTGATGGAATACGGGCTGACCCACAGCGACACCGCCCTGCACATCGCGCCGCTTTACCACGTCGGCGGCATGCAGGCCTTCTTCATGCCGCACCTCTTCGTCGGCGGCACCAACGTCGTGCTCGGGCGCTACGAGGCCGAAAGAACGCTGCAAGTCATCGCCGCGGAGAAGGCGACGACCCTGTTCGCCGTGCCTACCCAGATCCAGGAGATGCTGTTCCATCCGTCGTTCAAGAACACTAGTACCGCCTCGCTCCGCCTCATCACCACCGGAGGGGCGGCTATTTCGTCGGCCACGATGGAGCGCGCGCTCAAGGACTTCTGCCCGCGCATATTCAACGGCTATGGCATGACTGAGGCGAGCCTGACGCTTGTGCTTCGGCCCGACGACGCCCTGCGGAAGCTCGGCTCCTGCGGCAAGCCGACGCTGATCAGCCAGTGCCGCATCATCGCCAACGATCGCAATCGGGACGTGCCAGTTTCCGAGACCGTGCCGGCCGGGGAAATAGGCCAGCTTATCGTGCGCGGGCCGCAGGTGATGAGCGGTTATTGGAACAAGCCGTCCGAGACGGCGCAGAAGCTCAGGGCTGGCTGGATCTATACCGGCGACCTCTTCTCCAGGGACGAGGACGGCTTCTACACCTTTCACGGACGCGCCGACGACATGATCGTGTCGGGAGGCGAGAACGTCTATCCGCGCGAGGTGGAGGAGATTCTCTACCGCTGTCCTGGCGTTCAGGAGGCTGCCGTCGTCGGTCTTCCCGACGTCAAGTGGGGCTCGGTCATCACGGCGTTCATCGTCCGCAGCGATCCGAACGTCTCGTCTCAGCACATCGATGCCTTCTGCAAGACGAGCGAGGATCTGGCCCCCTACAAGCGGCCAAAGCGCTATCATTTCCTCGACGAGTTGCCGACCAATCCAAGCGGCAAGGTGCTCAAGCGGGAGCTGATCGCGACGCACGCGCACGAGGAGGCGGCGTGATGTCCGACGCGCTGGTTTACGACCGCGAGGGCCATGTCGTCACGCTGACGCTGAACCAACCGGAAACCCG
>JACCSN010000876.1 GCA_013812985.1 Hyphomicrobiales bacterium
CAAGGTCTCCGACGCCGAACTGCAAGCTGTCAACCTCAGGCGCCATGACTTCCACGGCGAATGGAACTACACCCTCAGCCCAAACCCGCCCGCTCCGAAGCGATAGCTCTCGGACGGACCCTTAGTCCCGCAGTCTCAGGGATGGGCTTCAGCCGCCGGCGGCGGCGAAGATCTGCGCACGGCGGGCGACCTGCTCCACCGTCGCCGGGCCTTCCAGCGGCAGACCCAGAGTCGCCCAGGTTTCCACCAGCGCTTCGGCCAAGGCGTCGATCAGCGCGTCGGTGTGGAACGGCGTGGCGGTGATCCTCAGCCGCTCCGTGCCACGCGGCACGGTCGGGTAATTGATCGGCTGGATGTAGATGCCGTGGCGGTCGAGCAGGCGATCGCTGGCCGCCTTGCAGGCTTCCGGGTCGCCGACCAGGATCGGGATGATCTGCGTCTCCGACGGCATCAGCGGCAGGCCGGCCCCGATAAGCTTCTCGCGGGTCGCCCTGATCTGCCGCTGCTGCGCCTCGCGCTCCGCCGATGAGGTCTTCAGATGGCGGATGGAGGCGGAGGCGGCCGCCGCCAGCCCCGGCGGCAGCGCGGTGGTGAAGATGAAGCCCGGCGCGTAGGAGCGCACAGCGTCGACCACGGCGTCGGCGCCGGCGATATAGCCGCCGAGCACGCCATACGCCTTGGCGAGCGTCCCCTCGATCACGTCCAGGCGATGCATGACGCCGTCGCGCTCCGCGATGCCGGCCCCGCGCGCGCCGTACATGCCGACGGCGTGGACCTCGTCGACATAGGTCATTGCCCCGTAGCATTCGGCGAGATCGGCGATCCGGCCGATCGGCGCCACATCACCGTCCATCGAATAGACGGATTCGAACACGATCAGCTTGGCGCGCTCGCGCCCGCCGGCCTTGAGCAGATCCTCCAGATGGCCGAGGTCGTTGTGGCGCCAGACCTGCTTCTGGCCCCCGGCCCGGCGGACGCCCTCGATCATCGAGGCGTGGTTGAGCTGGTCGGAGAGGATCAGGCAGTCGGGCAGCAGCCTGGCGATGGTGGAGATCGCAGCTTCATTGGAGACGAAGCCTGAGGTGAAGACCAGCGCCGAATCCTTGCCGTGGAGGTCGGCGAGCTCCGCCTCCAGCTCGACCAACGGATGGTTGGTGCCGGAAATGTTGCGCGTGCCGCCGGCGCCTGCGCCCATCCGCGCGACGGCGTCGTGGAGGGCGGCGAGCACTTTCGGATGGTGGCCCATGCCGAGGTAGTCGTTGGAGCACCAGATGACGATCTCGCGGCTGCCGCCGTCGCGGCGCAGGATGGCGCGCGGGAAGCTGCCCACCTGGCGCTCCAGGTCCGCGAAGACGCGATAGCGCCGCTCGGCGCGCAACGCGTCCACGGCGGTTTCGAAATGCGAGCGGTAATCGAACAAGTCGCCCTCCGGCCGGTCCGCTCCTTGTAGTCCCGACCGGGGGCGGTTTCCAGTGTCACCTTGCCGCGATCTTTCACCTTGTCGCGACGCTGCCAGTCGCTTCGGACGCGGACGCCAATCGTGAAGATTCAGAGTAAATCCGAGTTGTGCTTCAAATTTGAACGAAAAGCCGCAAGTTAACAGCTGTTAAGCTGTGTGGACGAAGCGTTAATGCGGCGCCTGGTTGGCGCGCTTCGTCCGGCATCCGAGGAGGCTGTGATGCGGAATGTGCTCGGTCGAGCTGGGCGGCGGTTTGCGAAAAACCAGAGCGGCAATGTCGCCATCCTCTTCGCGTTCTCTGCGATCCCGCTCATCGGGCTGATCGGCGGGGCCGTGGATGTGACCCGGCATGCCCGTCACAAGACGCAAATCCTGAACGCCATGGATTCCGCCGCGATCGCGCTGGCGAGGCGCGGCGCGAAGAACGACAAGGACGCGGACAAGTTCGTCAACGAGCAGATCGCGGCTCTGCTGCCCGACATCCTTGGGGCCGCCCCGCGATCGCGCGGAGCGGCCCGAGGCGGCGCCGACGCGGCGTTGGGCGATCCGATGCTGCACCTGGCGAGCTTTGACGCCACCGCGATTCCGGGCGGATATCGCGTCGAATCGAGCGGCGGGATGGAAACGGCTTTCATGCAGGTAATTGGCATCGCAGAGATGCCGCTCGAACTGTCGACGGAGATCGCGATGTCGGGCGGCAAGTACGAGGTGGCGCTGGCGCTGGACAATACAGGCTCGATGGACCTGCATGGCAGGATCGAGGCGCTGCGCGAAGCTGCCGGGACGCTCGTCGACGATCTCTACAAGAAGAAAGGCGCCGAGGATCGGGTCAAGATGGCGCTGGTTCCCTTCGTCACCGCTGTGAATATCAAGACGCCGGGCGTCTACGATGAGGCGTCCTGGATCGCGCCGACCGGCGATCCGAAGATTTTTGGTTCCGCCAACCGCCTGGACCTTTTCGACAAGATGGAGGTGAAATTCGGCGGCTGCGTGGAAGCTCGGGAGACCGAGGATGAGGAGGATACGGAGCCGACGGATACGGCGACGCGCTGGGTTCCTTACCTCTGGCCGGACGAGCCGGACAACGGCTACGGCAACAGTTATCTGAAGGATGGCGGCTCCAAGAAGGGCTGGCGGCTCCTCGGCGACACGGCGAAGTACGATATTGCGGGAGCCGGCAAAAAAGTCAGCGACACGACGGAGAAGGGCCCCAATGCCGCCTGCCCCCGCGCCATCGTCGAGCTGACGAGTGACCAGGATCGCCTGCACGACGAGATCGACCTGATGAAGCCGCACAACGAGCTCGAATCGGGGGAAGCCAATCATTCCGGCACCAATGTCGCGCAAGGCCTGCTTTGGGCCTGGCGGGTGCTGTCGCCCGGCGAGCCGTACAACCAGGGCGCTTCCTACAAGGACAAGGAGATCACCAAGGTGATCGTTCTCCTCAGCGACGGCCGCAACCAGATGGTGTCGGAAAAGAGCGCGGCCGGATCGGATTATACGTCCTATGGTTATCTTGCATCCGGCCGCCTTGGCAGCAAGACGGATTACCGCGTCGCGGAACGGGCGGTGGACGCGAAGGTCAAGCGGGTTTGCGACAGCGTGAAGAAAGCCGGCATCCGCGTCTACACCATCCTGTTCCAGGTTGACTACGACGAGACGCAGGACCTCTTCCGCGACTGCGCATCGAAGGACGATGACGGCGAGCCGCTTTACCACTACGCGCCGACCGCGGGGGCGCTGGAAACGGCCTTCGAATCGATCGGCAAGGATTTGACGGAGATTTATGTCTCACGTTGAGGATTAGCTTAGCCGGGATGGAGCGGCAGCGAAATCCGGGGGCTGATCCGCGATCCCGCATGAGTTCACATGGCGGCGCGCGGCCAGAACCACCACAACAAAAGCGCGGCCGCGGCGATCCAGACAACGGCGATCGCCGCCGCTCCTGCGATGGAGGTCGGCCTGCCTTCCCGTCGCGCCGCCTCGGCGCGGAACTCGGCCATCAGGGGACCCGGGATAAGGCGAACCGCGAGCATGATCCCCAGCGGCACGATGACAACGTCGTCGAGATAGCCGAGCACCGGGATGAAGTCCGGAATCAGATCGATGGGCGAGAGCGCGTAAGCGGCGACGGCGGCCGCGGCGGCCTTCGCGTGCCAGGGCGTGCGCGGATCGCGCGCGGCGAGCCAGAGCGCGACCACGTCCAGCTTGATGCGGCGCGCCCACCGCTTCAGACGTTGGAGTCCGCTCATGCAAGACCA
>JACCSN010000911.1 GCA_013812985.1 Hyphomicrobiales bacterium
TCATCACCCACCCCCATAAGAGCCGATCCGCTGACGACCACCCAATGTACGGCCCACTTGGCGGTCTCAGGCGGAAGCACGCCGCCCGGCCTGACGACGATTTCGCTAACGGTGAAGCCGTCGCCTGTCGTGACGGTTTTGGACGTGCCCCAGGGATGGCTGGCGACCGGCTGCTCAAGGACTTCCCGACGCCCCCTCTTGGCAAGCTCGCCGACAAGCGACTTCACCGATTCGTTTTGATCGGCAGCGGCGACCAGCACCGCATCCGCCGTGGCGACGACGACGGCGTTCTCAAGACCGACCACCGCCGTCAAAATGCCGTCCGACCAGACATAGGAATTGCGCGTGCCGGATAGCGCGACATCGCCGCGGACCGCGTTGCCGTGTTCATCCTTTTGCGCAAGCGTCCAGATGGCCGACCAACTGCCGACATCCGACCACTCGAAGCTAGCGGGCACCACGGCGGCCTTGTCCGTGTGCTCCATGACGGCGTAATCGATCGAGACCGCCTTCGCCCGTGCGAAAGATACGCGGTCGAGCCGGATGAAATCCTGGTCCTGAACCGCCAGGCGCGCGGCCTCGGCCGCTGGACCCGCGACAGCCGGTGCGAGCCGCTCCAGTTCCGCGACGAGAGTATCGGCCCGGGTCACGAAAATACCGCTGTTCCAGAGGAAGCCGGCGTCCAGATATTCTCGGGCCCGCGCCAGATCGGGTTTCTCGATGAAGCGAAGGGCCCGAAACGCTTGACCGGCCAAGCCGAGCGGCTCGCCGGGCTTGATGTAGCCGTAGCCTGTCGCCGGTTCCGTCGGGACAACGCCGAACGTCACGATGAACCCATCCGCGGCAAGCCGCGCGGCCTGGACGAGCGCCGATTCGAGCTGGTCGAGCCTGCCGATGACGTGGTCGGCGGGCATGGCGCAAAAAACCGTGTGGGGGTCTCGCTCGCGGGCCCAATAGGCGCAGGCGGCGAATGCCGCTGCGGTGTCGCGCCGCATGGGTTCGAGGATGATGTGCGCATCGATCCCGCTCGCCGACAGGAGGTCGGCGATGACGAAACGCTGTTCCGTGCTGCCGATCACGATCGGCGTCCCCGTGATGTTGATCGCGCGCAAACGTTCGATCGTCTCGGAAAACAGCGTCCGCTCGCTCGTCAGGGAGAGAAACTGCTTTGGCGTCGATAAGCGCGACACCGGCCAAAGTCTCGTGCCGGATCCGCCGCACAAGATCAGAGGAGTGACCACCCGGCCCGTCATCGCCGTCTCCGTCGTGAAGAGGATCGCCATAATGGGACTGGGCCAGCCTGACCAGCCCTGCTTCGCCTGTCGAGTCTGACGCGATCGCGGCCGCGGCAGATTTCCTGCGACTCCAGCCGTGCCCCAGGCTTCGTCGGGCAAATCTGCCTCCGGACCACCTGGCTGTGTCGTGCTCTCGCTGTGGATCGCACACACGAGCAACCGGGTTGAGGGCAGCCCCGGACTAGGGTAGTGAAGCATAAGGATGTGCGGTGCGGGCTCTGGCCAGCCTTAGGCGGGGCCAGAGTTTATCCTATCGCCCGATTTCGGGCAGCCACGATGTTCGGCGCCGCGGCATCTGCCCCGGAGTTCGCGGCGTAGATGGTCGAACAGAGACGTTTCGGAATTTTTCAGGTTTCTGTCGCGAGGTTGACAGGAGCGGACGAGAAATCCTCATGGCCGAGGCGGGATCGTACGAGTGATGCAGATGTTCAATGGGGCGCGTGTTTGATGCCGGCTTCGCTCCACAAGGCTGAGAAGGCCACGCACGCCGAGAAGCTAAACCCTCGAAACCTTGCGACAGCCCGCTCCGTGCAGTTTGGGAAAAGCATGTTCTCTGAGTTGGACGACAGCTCGTCCCTAGGCCCAAAAGTCGTCATCTACCATGCCGAAGTTTATGATCTCCAAGCGCCGATCAACATCGAAAAGGGTGTCCCTTCAATTCTTGCAGGAGACGCCTCCGTTATTGCGAAAATTGGAGAGCGGAGCCCGGACTATATTTGCCTGAATGAATGGCGGGATGACGAAGATTTCGCCCAGTCGCTGCGAAGGGTTTACGCCAGGCCGGAGCTAAAGGCGGTTCTCGCCGCTGAGGAAGCGAGGGAGCTGTTCTCCGGAGCCGAGGACACGTCGAGGCTGGAGCTTCGCAAGCACTCTGGCCGGCAGGGGCTGCATGCCGCGGCGGGTCCGCTCGAAGCGGAAGACGGCATGGCAGCATTTCTGCAGAAGCTGGGCACAGAGCAAGACGGTCTCTGCCGGGCCATCCGGTGGGCGATTCGCCTTGGTTTCACGGACATCGGGCTCCTGGACCTCCGCAGGCATGGCGCCCCACGCGGTTTCGGGCGCTTGCCGGACGACGATCCTCCCGACGAGCTTGCCTCCGCCGATCGCTTGAACGCCTTGCAGGCTCTTCGGAACGACCTGCTCTCGGTGCGCGGAACTTTCTTGATCAGCATCCTGGACGCCGGCAGTGAATTGTCGAAGCGAGGCGTCTTCCCTTACCGGTCGGCGGCGGAGTTCCTGCATGCCCGCCGGCTCGAAGCGGTGCTGTGCCCGCTTACTCCGCGAGAGGTCTCAAGAGCGGTCGCGAACCTCAAGCTCTGGACCGGCCCTGAATTCGCGCCGTACCTCTCCATCCCCGACACGCCGTCGGTCGATTTGGTCTACGTGTTCAATTGCTCGGAAGATGCGAGCTTGCGCGAGCAGCTGGAAAGCGCCTTCCGCGATTGCCAACCGCTTCCACAGATGTTCCGGCAACTCAAGGTGGAGTTCCTGAATCTTGCCGGTGAGGACGACCTCTATATCCGGGTTCCGAACGGTCCCGCTCCGCGTTACGGTTACAAGGCCGGCCCGAACCTGTTGTTCTTCGGCTCGCTTCTGAAGTTGCGGGGCTACAAGGGCTTCGCCTTCCTCATGGAGACCGACTGCACGCCCGTCCAGCCCGGCTGGGTGCAGCTCCTTGACCGCACTTGCAAGCAGAAGTCGGACGCCTGGCTTATTGGCAGCCTGTACAGAGGCGCCGGCATTCTCGGTAATAATATACGGCGCCACTTGAACGGAAATGCTCTCTATGCGGTCGGAAATGAGGATTTCTGGAATTTTCTCGATCCATCTTACCTCCTTTGGTTGGAAAGCAAGGTCAAGCATTCGGATCCCAATTTAGCGTTTGATTGCGCCTGGGA
>JACCSN010000932.1 GCA_013812985.1 Hyphomicrobiales bacterium
CGGTCTGGCCGGTCGCACTGGTGGCGCTTCTCGTCGTAGGCGGCATCTATGGCGGCGTTTTCACGCCGACGGAAGGCGCCGCCGTCGGCGCGACATTGACGCTGGCCATCGGCCTCCTGCGCCGGTCGCTTGGCTGGCAGGGGGTCAAGGAGGCCCTGATCCAGACGGCCGAGACCTCGGCGATGATCTTCCTGGTCCTCTTGGGCGCAGAGTTCTTTAACGGCTTCCTCGGGCTGTCGCAGCTGCCGACGGTCGCCGCGGAATGGATCACCGGGCTCGGCCTGCCGGCCTTCGGGGTGCTCGCGGCGTTCCTCGCCTTCTACATCCTGCTCGGCGCCGTTATGGACGAGCTCGCCATGATCCTGCTCACGCTCCCGGTGTTCTTTCCGATCGTTTCGGCCCTGGATTTCGGGCTTTCCGGCGAGGAGACCGGCATCTGGTTCGGCATCCTCGTCCTCGTCGTAGTCGGCATCGGGCTGACCGCCCCGCCGGTCGGCCTCAACGTCTTCGTCGTCAGCGCCATCGCCCGCGACGTGCCGATCACCCGGATCTACCGCGGCGCCCTGCCCTTCCTTGCCACTGACCTTCTGAGGCTCGGCATCCTGGTCGCATTTCCCGGCGTGTCGCTCGGCCTCGTCCGCCTGCTGACCTGAACCGGCATCCTATGCTGGTCTGGGGCGCTCTTCCCGGAGGGCCGCGGTGATGGCGCGGAACAGCCCATGGCTCGCGAGATCCTCCAGGCCGATCGAGAGCTTCCGGCGCCAGTTCGCATGCTCGTCCATGGTGCCGGGGACATTCACCTGCTCCATCGCTCCGGTAAGATCCTCCGCCGGGACGGCGAAGAGCCGTGACGGCGCGCGGGCGACGAGCCGGTGCAGAGCCAGCGCCACGGATTCCGGCAGGTCGCGCGGCGCCTCGGCCTCGCCGCGCATCACCGGCCGCATCGCATCCGGCAGGAGTCCCTTGTCGGCGAGGAGCCCGAGCAGCCGCCGGCGTTCGTGGGCGCGCGCCTCGCGCAGGAGCGGGACCTCGACATCTCCGACCATGCCGATCTCGCAGCGAACGTCGATGTCGCGGCCGCTCCACCAGCCGGCCAGCGTATGGAGATCGTGCGTGGTGACGCAGGCGAGCGCCTCGCACGGATAAGCCTCGGGCGGCAAGAAGAAATCCTCGCGCTTCTCGAAAAACAAGACGCGGTAGCTCTGAATTTCGACCTGCCGCATCACCTCCCGGAAGCCGGAAGGGACCACGCCAAGATCTTCGCCGATGACTATGGTCCGCCGCGCCTGGGACACAGCCGCCAGCGCGTTCAGCATCCTTGTGAACGGGTAGCGGACATAGGCGCCGTCGGCCGCGGAAAAACCTTCGGCGATCCAGAACAGGCGGTAGAGGCTCATCGCATGATCGATGCGGATCGCGCCGGCGTTGCGGACCACGATGTCCATCGACGCGCGATACGGCTCGAAGTCGCGGGCGACGAGGCTCGCCGGCGACAGCGGCGCCAGGCCCCAGTCCTGGCCAACGGAATTGAAATAATCCGGCGGCGCGCCGATCCGCGCTTTCGGCGCCGTCAGAGACCGATCCGACCAAGTGGCTGAACCGTCCGGCGCGACGCCGACCGCGAGGTCGAGATAAAGCCCGATCCGCATGCCGGCGGCCAGAGCGCGAGCTTGCGCCGCGGCGAGCTGCCGGTCGGCGATCCATTGCAGCCAGCAATGGAAGACGACGAGGCTCTCCTGCTCTTCGGCGAAAGCGCGGACCGAATCCGTTCCCGGATGGCGGTACTCGTCAGGCCAGCCATGCCACGTGGCGCCCTGCCCCTGCTGCGACATGGCCTCCGACAGCGCCTCGAACAAAGCGTGCAGGTAGAGGGCCTGGCCGCGCTCCAGGCAGAAATGCTCGAATCCGGCGAAGCTCTCGTCCTCGCTGTCGCTCTGGATGCGGAAGAGCCGGTCCAGCGCCTTGCGCTTCAACGACGCGACCTGGCGGTATTCGATGAACTCGTTGGCGCGGAGCTCCGGCGGCGGCTGCAGCGCATCGGCCAGACGTTCGCAACCGGGCGTTTTGTCGACAGCGATGTAGAGCGGATTCAGGAACAGCCGGTTGGATGGCGAGAACGGGCTATCGCGCTCCGGCGCCGCCAGAAACAGCGCGTGCAGCGGGTTGACCCCGACGAAGTCCGCGCCCGCCTCCGCCGCGATCTCGGCGAAGCGGGCGAGATCCTCAAAATCTCCGATCCCCCAGTTCCGCTCGGAGCGCAAGCTGTAAACCTGGCAGGTGGCGCCCCAGCATCGGCCTTCCCTGAGCCAATCCGGCACGAAGCAGGAGACGCCCGGCGGCGCCTGCATGGGCCCGAGCTCAACCGGCGACAAGCTGGCGAGCGCCGCCGCGATCTCGTCCTCGTCGCCGGCCGGAATGCCCATCGCCTCCAGCACGGCACGCTTGGCGTCATCGGAGACGCGCTGCGTCTCGCCGCTCAACGCGAGGTAGTCAACCTCGATGCCAGCCATTTCGGCCAGGCGATCAAGACCGCCGCTCATTGCCGACGACGCATCAGGTTATGCCTTCCTCGACCATAAAGACGACCGTGCGGGGCGCCAGCTCCCGGAGGGGGAGGTCGTCATGCTCGCCTTGGCCCAAAGCGAAGACGATCCGGCTAGCCGGGGCGGGCGAGGCGGCGGCCGGCAGGGCAGCCGCGTCGTCACCGAGATTGGCATGGAGCAGGAGGGCGCTTTCGTCGCCCGTCCGCCAGCGCACGGCGAATGCGCGGTCGCCAAGCACCGTCGCCGCTCCTGCATTCGCGCCGATCCGAGGCAGGAGGAGCACAACGTGTTGGCGACGAGCGGCCAGCAGCCGCTTGACCAGGTCAAGACGCTGACGGTGCTCCGACCGGTCGATATCCGTCCAATCGAGCTTGGAGCGATCGAATGTGCTCTGAACATTCGGGTCGGCGATAAGTTCTCGATGTTCTTCGTTGGCGAAGAGCGTCCATTTCGCGAACTCGCGGCGGCGGCCCTCGCGCACCGCGTCGCCGAGCTCGCCGTGGAAATCCGTGAAGAAGCCGAACGGGGTTCGGGCGCCCCATTCCTCGCCCATGAACAGCAACGGCGTTTGCGGGCTGAGAAGCAGGATCGCGGTGAGAAGCTCCACAATATCCGGTTCGGCCAGCGCGGCCAGCCGCTCGTTGAAGGCCCGGTTGCCGATCTGGTCATGGTTCTGCAGGAAATTGACGAAGGCCGTGGGCGGCAAATGGGCGCTGTCGACGCCGCGTTTCTCGCCGCCGCGGAACGGCGACGGCTGGCCCTGAAAGACGAAGCCGGTGGCGAGCGCGCGGGCGAGTTGCCCGATCGGCTGTTGCGCATAGTCGCTGTAATAGCCGTCGCCCTCGCCGGTCGCGACGACATGCGCTGCATGATGAAAGTCGTCGTTCCATTCCCCCGAATAGAGATTCGCGCGGCCCGTGGCGTCGCGCTCATGCAGCCGGGTGATGTTGCGATCGTCCTCGGTGGTCAGATGCACGTGCCGGTCGGTGATGCGGCGTCGGACGGCGGCCGCGATCTCCTCCAGGATCGGCTCCTCCGACTGGTCGTCGATCTGGTCGACGGCGTCGAGGCGGAGCCCGTCGAAGCGGTATTCCTCAAGCCAGAAGAGCGCGTTCTCGATGAAGAAGTCACGCACCGGCGCCTTCTCGTAAGCGATGGCGCTACCCCAGGGCGTCCGGCGCTCCGGGTGGAAGAAATCGGGCGCGTAAAGCGGGAGGTAATTCCCCTCCGGACCGAAATGATTGTAGACCACGTCGAGGAACATCATCAGCCCGCGCTCATGCGCGGCGTCGACGAGGCGCTTCAAGCCGTCCGGGCCGCCATAGTCCGCGTGCGGAGCATAAAGGAGCACCCCGTCATAGCCCCAACCGCGCCGGCCGCCGAACGTCGTGACCGGAAGCAACTCGACGGCGGTGATCCCCGTGTCGGCCAGGTGATCGAGCCGGCGCACCGCACCGTCGAATGTGCCTTCCGGTGAAAACGCGCCAGTGTGGAGCTCATAGAAGACCACCTCTTCCCAAGGGAATCCGCACCAGTCCGCGGAGCGCCACTCGAAGGCGGTTGGGTCGACCAGCTGGCTCGGCCCGTGAACGTCGCCGGGCTGCGCGCGCGCCGCCGGATCGTTCACCGCCATCCCGTCGGCGAGGACAAAGGAATAAAGGTCGCCCGGTCGGATCGCGTCGGTCTCCAGCTCGAACCAGCCCTCGCCGGCTTCGCGCATCGTCAGGTCGGCGCCCGACGCTCCAACGCGCAAGGAAAGTCTGGGCTGCGCCGGCGCCCATATCCGGAACCGCGCGCCGCCATCTATGATCTCGGCGCCCCAGTTTTTCCGGAATGCGAAGCGGCCCATCACTCATCCTCTCCCGACAGAAGCAGCAGCGATCGGCCTTCCAGGTTGATCGCCGCACCTGCGCCGACGCGCCAATCGGGAGGCTCGATCTGGCCGCAAGCCGTATCGACCCGCACCCGCCATGTCGAGGCGACAGCGTGGCCCGGCAGCCTGAATACGATCGGGTCAGGGTGGGAATTGGTCAGCATCAGGATTCGGGTCGTCGCATCGGCGCGCAGCAGACCGATAACCTTGGCCCCGGGATCGGTCCAAGCCGCCGCGTCCATTTCCCGTCCGTCGGGCCTATACCAGATGACATTGCGGGAGCGGTTCGGGCCGGTGGCCTGGCCGTGGAGGAACATGTTGGAGCGGAGGATCGGAATTTCTCGCCGCAATCCAATCAGCCCGCGTACGAACGTCAGATAGGCGCGGTCGCGCTCACCAATATTGCTCCATTGCAGCCAGGCGATCTCGTTGTCCTGACAATAGGCGTTGTTGTTGCCGTTCTGCGATTTGCCGACCTCATCCCCCATAAGGATCATTGGCGTCCCCTGGGAGAGAAGCATGGTCGCCATGGCGCCGCGGCGCATGCGGTCGCGGAGATCCAGGATCGCCGGGTCATCGGTCGGCCCCTCCACACCGCAGTTCCAGCTGCGGTTGTCGTCATGGCCGTCGCGATTTCCTTCGCCATTCGCCTCGTTGTGCTTGGCGTCGTAGCTGTAGAGATCGGCCAGGGTGAAACCGTCATGGGCGGTAATCAGATTGAGGCTCGCCCAAGGCTTCCGGCCCTGTCTCTCGAACAGGTCGGAGGAGGCAAGCACGCCGCGCGCGACCGGCGGCAGGAGCCCGGCATCGCCGCGCCAATAGCTGCGCATGTCATCACGATAGCGACCGTTCCATTCCGCCCAACCCGGCGGAAACTTCCCGACCTGATAGCCGTTCGGGCCCAGGTCCCAAGGCTCCGCGATCATCTTCGCCCCGGCCAGGACAGGATCCTGGCGCACCGTCTCGAAGAAGGCGGCGTGCGGGTCGAACTTTTCGTGGTCGCGCCCGAGCGACGGGGCGAGATCGAAACGGAAGCCGTCGACATGGCATTCTTCCACCCAGTAGCGGAGCGAATCCATGACCATCTGCATGACGCGGGGATGAGCTATGTTCACCGTGTTGCCGGTGCCGGTCGCGTCGAAATAAAAGCGGCGATCCTCGGCGAGCATGTAGTAGCTCGCGTTGTCGATCCCGCGGAAGGACAGCGTCGGGCCGAGATGGTCGCTCTCCCCCGTATGATTGTAGACCACATCGAGGATGACCTCGATCCCGGCTTCGTGCAGACGCCGGACAAGCACCTTGAACTCGCCGATGTCGGCGCCGTGCGAGATGTAGCGGGTGGCCGGGGTAAAGTAGTTGATGCTGTTATAGCCCCAGTAGTTGACGAGCTTCCTTACGACGAGAGCGCGATCGTCGAAGAAGGCGTGGATTGGCATCAGCTCCAATGCCGTCACGCCGAGCTTGACGAGGTGGTCGATGACGCGCGGGTCGGCCAAGCCGGCGAATGTGCCGCGGAACGGCTCGAAAATATCCTCCCGCGCCGCCGTCATCCCCTTCACATGCGCTTCATAGACGACCGTCGCCGGCCAAGGACGGCGCGGCGGCCGGTCGTCGCCCCAAGTCACCGCCGTGTCGATCACCACGCATTTCGGCATGACGAAAGCGGAATCCCGGCGGTCGAGCGTCAGGTCGGCGCGGGGCGAGCCGACGCGGTAGCCGAAATGCGCGTCGTGCCAGCGGAGCTCGCCGTGAAGCGCCTTGGCATAGGGGTCGATCAGAAGCTTGTTGGAGTTGAAGCGATGGCCGTTCCTCGGGTCGTAGGGACCGTGGACGCGGTAGCCGTAGAGCTGGCCCGGCCGCAGATCGGGCAGGTAGCCGTGCCAGACCTCATGCGTATATTCCGGCAACGCGATCCGCTGTATCTCTCGCCTGCCGTTAGGATCGAAGAGGCAGAGCTCTACCTCCTCCGCATGGGCGGAGAACAAGGCGAAGTTCACGCCGGCCCCGTCCCAGGTCGCGCCAAGCGGGAACGGCAGGCCGGGCTCCACCCGCGATCGCGCCATGGACGGACGAAGTCCTAACCGGCGTGCTCGAAGATGCTCGTAGCGAGCGGCGGCACGGTTAGGGACAGGGAAGCCGGGCGCCCCTGCCAGCCGGAAGCCTCCGCCATCACCGCGCCGCCATTGCCGACATTGGAACCGCCATAGGCCGCGGCGTCGGAGTTGAACTTCTCCACCCATCGCCCGGCGCGCGGCGCGCCGATCCGGTATGCGTGCCGCACCACCGGCGTGAAGTTGCAGACGACAAGGACGGGCGGATCGTCGGGGCCGCCATGGCGGATATACGAATAGACGCTCTCGTCCGAATTGGTGGCGTCAAGCCATTCGAAACCGGACGGATCGGCGTCGCGCGCATGCAGCGCCGGGGTTTCGCGGTAAAGCCGATTGAGGTCGCGCACCGCGCTCTGCACCCCGCCGTGAAGGGTATCGCCCAACAGATGCCAGTCGAGCGAACGGTCGTGGTTCCATTCACGCTCCTGGCCGAACTCGCCGCCCATGAACAGGAGCTTCTTGCCGGGATGCGACCACATGAATCCCAGATAGGCGCGCAGATTGGCGAATTTCTGCCAGCGATCGCCCGGCATCTTGCCGAGCAGCGATCCCTTGCCATGCACCACCTCGTCGTGGCTCAGAGGCAAGACGAAATGCTCGGAGTAGGCATAGTGGATGCCGAAGGTCATCTGGTGGTGATGCCAGCGCCGGTTGATCGGGTCCTGGCGCATATATTCCAGCGTGTCGTGCATCCAGCCCATGTTCCACTTGTAGCCAAAGCCCAGGCCGCCGCCGTCCACAGGGCGGGAGACTTGCGGCCAGGCCGTGGATTCCTCGGCCATCGTCGTGGCGCCCGGGTGGTCGCCGAAGACGCGGACGTTCAGCTCGCGGATGAATTCGATGGCGTCGAGGTTCTCGCGGCCGCCATGGACGTTGGGAATCCACTCGCCAGCGTTGCGGCTGTAGTCGAGGTAGAGCATGGAGGCGACGGCGTCGACGCGCAGCGCGTCGATGTGGAAGCGCTCCAGCCAGTAGAGCGCGTTGGCGACCAGGAAATTGCGAACCTCACGCCGGCCGAAATTGTAGATGAGCGTGTTCCAGTCGCGGTGGAAGCCAAGGCGCGGGTCCTCGTGCTCGTAGAGGGCGGTGCCGTCGAAGCGGGCCAGGCCGTGGGCGTCGGTCGGGAAATGCGCCGGCACCCAGTCGATGATCACGCCGATGTCGGCCTGGTGGCAGCTGTCGACGAAGCGGGCGAAATCGTCCGGCGACCCGAAGCGGCTCGTGGGAGCGAACAGTCCGATCGGCTGGTAGCCCCAGGAGCCGGAGAAGGGATGTTCGCTGACAGGCAGGCACTCGATGTGGGTGAAGCCCATGTCCTTGACATAGGGTACGAGCTCGGCGGCCAGGTCGCCATAGCTGAGAAACCGGTCGCCGTCCTTCCGGCGCCAGGAGCCTAGATGCACCTCGTAGATTGAGACGGGCGCACCAAGCGCCTGTCTACCTTGCCGCTGCGCCATCCACTCGGCGTCGGACCATCGATGGCCTGGCGGGCCGACGATCCGGGAGGCGGTCGAGGGCGGCGCCTCCTGCTCGAATCCGACGGGGTCGCTCTTGAGCGGAAGCAGTTGCCCGTCCGCGCCGATGATCTCGAACTTGTAGAGCTGTCCCGCCGCCGCGCCGGGAAGGAAAATCTCCCAGATTCCAGCCTCGATCCGCTTGCGCATCGGATGGCGGCGGCCGTCCCATTGATTGAACTCGCCGACGACGCTGACGCGCCTGGCGTTCGGCGCCCAGACCGCGAAGGCGACGCCGTCGACGCCTTCGATGGCGCAAGGATGCGCGCCGAGCCGCTCGAAGACGCGGCGGTGGCTGCCTTCCGCCACAAGGTAGACGTCGAGCGAGCCGAGCACCGGGGGAAAGCGGTAGGGATCCTCTGCCTCCCAGCTCGCGCCACCGCCTTCCAGCCGAAGCCGGTAGGGGAAGGGCTGGCGGCGGCCTTCCACGGGACCCGCGAAGAAGCCGGCCGGATGCAGCAACTCAAGCGAGGCGACCGGCTCGCCCGTCTCGCGCTCTATCACCGTCGCCTTCTCGGCTCCGGGCCAGAAGACGCGCACGGAGACCAGGGCGCCGGGGCCCACGTGCATGCCGAGCAGCGCGAACGGGTCGCCGTGCTCGCCCGCGGCTAGAGCCGCCACCGCGCCGGGGTCAGGCCGCCAGGAGCCGGGTGAATGGATGGGAGCGTTCATGGCTGCTTGTCCTGTGACGTCATCAGATCGAGGACGCCGCGGAGCGGGATCGAGATCCAGGACGGCCGGTGCGCCGCTTCATAGCTGAGTTCGTAAAACGCCTTTTGCACAAGGAAGAGATTCAAGAGGCCGCGGCGAAGCTCGGGATCTTCCGGCAGGAGGTTCGCCGCCTCCGCGATCGGGACGTAGGCGTCGAGGAACTCGCGGATCGCGGCGTCGCGCCAGCTGAAGGCGCGGGCGTGGACATGCGGTTCCAGCTCGCCATGGCGGGCCTTGAGCCGATCGAGCGCCGACCAGGCGGCGTAATCGAACGAGCGGAGCATGCCGGCGACATCGCGCAGCGGCGAGGTCTTCTCGCGCCGCTCGGCAAGGCCGCGGCGCGGCTCCCCCTCGAAATCGATGATCACCACGTCGTCCTGGGCGACGAGGACCTGACCGAGATGGTAGTCGCCGTGGATACGGGTCTTCAGGCCGGCGGGGGCCATCGCCCTAAGCGCGTCCAAGCGGTCGAAGAGCGCGCGACGGGACTCGACGAGGCGCGCGGCTTCGCCACGTGTCTCCTCGGGCAGGCTTCCAGAAGCCCGCTGCAGCCCGGCAAGCGCTTGCTCGCCTTCCGCGACGGCGGCTTTGACCCAGGCGCTCACGTCGTCGGCGCCGATCGGCTCGGCCGCGAATGCCGGATCGTCCGTCGGGACGGCAAGCGCGACATGCATTTCCGCCGTGCGGCGCCCGAGGATCGCCGGAATATCCAGCGGGTAGGGAAAGCCGAGCCCCGCTTCAGGGGCTTGGGACGTGCTTGCTTCGTCGCGCGGGCGGAGCGCGAACTCATCGAGATCGCGGTCGAGCGCGTCGAGGAGCACGCCCCAGGCGTCGCCCTGGTTGCGGACGAAAGCGAACGCCGCGGCGAAGGCGATCGGCTCGCCATCGGACGGCGCATATTCGGCGCTGCCCAGCAAAGCCGGCGTGTTCTTGAAGCCGGCGGTGCCGGTGAGGAAGCGCGCCATCTCGATTTCCGGCTGCTCGCCGGGGCGGACCTGCCGATAGAGCTTCACCATCACGGCGTCGCCGACGATGACCGATACGTTGCTTTGCTCGGCCCCGACGCTCCGCACGTCGCCTGAAAGATCAAGCGAACGCAGCCCTTCCGCCGCGGCGAAGCGCATCACCCCGCTGTCCGCCGGCTGGTCGGTAGCGGTTTGCATGGCCGAGAGGAGGTCGCGGACGAAACGCTCGTCAAACGCCGCGTCGATCAGGGCGCCAAGCTTTGGGCCATGGCGAACCTTGGCCAGCGTGTAGGAGAGTTTCGGAGCGCCGAAGCGGATGTTCTCCTCGCCCCAGAGCACGGAGAGCGGCAAGAAGTAGCGGCCCTCCCCGTCGACGCCGCCGGTTTCGATCACGACAAGCCGGTTCGGCTGGCCGGAAATGCTGGCGACCGGCAGGACGCTGGCCTTGCCGACGCCGCCGACCTTGCCGGCGAACCAGCGCTGGCGCGCGAGGAATTCCGGCAGGGCGTAGCGCTCCAGGTTCTCCCGATCCCGGCCTTCCAGAGCGCGATCAAGTCTTCCGCCGGTCGCCGTCAGCGTGACGAATTCCGGCAACGGATCGGGCGCCGAGATGTGCCACTTTGGCGCATCGGCTTCGGCGGCGAGCAGGAACCAGTAAAACCCATACGCCGGCAGCGTGAGCATGTAAGGCAGGTCGCCGATCGGCGGGAACGGCGCGCCTCCGGTCAGCTCGATCGGCACGGCGCCGCGGCACTCGGAAAGGTCGAGCTCCACGGCTTGCGCCTGACGCGACAGGTTCGCCACGCAGAGGATGCGCTCCTCGCCGTGGCGGCGGATATAGGCCAGAACCTTGCGGTTGCGCGGATAGAGGATGGTGAGCGCGCCGCGGCCGAACGCCTTGTGCTGTTTGCGGACTCCGATCATGCGCCGCGTCCAGTTCAACAGCGACGCGTTCTCGTTCTGCTGCGCTTCGACATTGACCGCCTGGAACCCATAGACCGGGTCCATGATCGGCGGCAGGTAGAGCTGCTGCGGGTTGGCGCGTGAGAAGCCGCCGTTGCGGTCGGCCGACCATTGCATCGGCGTCCTGACCCCGTCGCGGTCGCCGAGGAAGTAATTGTCGCCCATGCCGAGCTCGTCGCCGTAGTAAAGCACGGGCGTCCCGGGCATGGAGAGCAGCAGCGCGTTCATCAGCTCGATCTTGCGGCGGTCGTTGTCGAGGAGCGGGGCGAGCCGGCGGCGGATGCCGAGGTTGATGCGGGCGCGCTGGTCCCTCGCATAGGTCTTCCAGAGGTAATCGCGCTCCTCCGCCGTGACCATCTCGAGCGTCAGCTCGTCATGGTTGCGGAGAAAGATCGCCCACTGGCACGGTTCGGGGATTTCCGGCGTCTGCCGGATGATGTCGGTGATCGGGTGCCGGTCTTCCTGGGCGAGAGCCATGTACATGCGCGGCATCAGCGGGAAGTGGAACGCCATGTGGCATTCGTCGCCCTCGCCGAAATAGGGCCGCGTATCCTCCGGCCATTGATTGGCTTCCGCGAGCAGCAGCCGATCGGGGAAATGCGCGTCCATCTCGGCGCGGATTTTCTTCAGCACGTCGTGCGTCTCGGGCAGGTTCTCGTTGTTGGTGCCCTCCCGCTCGATGAGGTAGGGAATGGCGTCGAGCCGCAGGCCGTCGACGCCCATGTCCAGCCAGTAATGGAGGAGCTTCAGAACCTCCTCCAGAACGCGCGGATTGTCGAAATTCAGGTCCGGCTGGTGGGAATAAAAGCGGTGCCAGAAGAAGGCGTGCGCCACCGGATCCCACGTCCAGTTGGATTTTTCCGTGTCGATGAAGATGATGCGCGTGCCACCATAAGCCTGGTCGGTGTCGCTCCAGACATAGTAGTCGCGCGCCGACGAGCCGGGCTTCGACCGTCGCGCTTTCTGGAACCAGGGGTGCTGATCCGACGTGTGGTTGATGACCAGCTCGGTGATGACCCGGATGCCCCGCCGGTGCGCCTCGGCGACGAAGCGGCGGAAATCGCGCATGTCTCCGTAGGCCGGGTTGACCGTGCGGTAATCGGCGATGTCATAGCCGTCATCGCGCAAGGGCGAAGGATAGAAGGGCAGGATCCAGATGACCGTGACGCCAAGACTCTCGACGTAGTCGAGCCGCTGCATCAGGCCGGCGAAATCGCCGACACCGTCGCCGTTGGAATCGAAGAACGCCTTGATATGCAGCTGGTAGATGACCGCGTCTTTGTACCAATCCTGCTGCGAGCGATCGATCCTCCCTCCGGCCCGGCGCGATCGCCCGGCCTCCGCCGGAGCTTCCACCGTGCCCTGTAGGCTCTCAAACTCCTCCATCAGCGAACTCCGCGAGGCGGGTTAAGGCGCCAGATCGCATAGGGGTTCTGGTTGGGGTCAAGCCACATGTGCTGAACCTTGCCGCGCCAGACAAAACGACTGCCGGCCACGAGGTCCTCGACCTCGATCGCCGCCTCGTCAGGCAATCCGAACTCCCATAGCGGCACCTCGAAATGCGCGCCCTGCGGACTGTGCGGATCGAGGTTCACTGCGAACAAGAGGAAATCGTCCTTAGCCGGCGTCGTCTTGCCGTAATAGAGGATGTTGTCGTTCCATGCATTGTAGAAATTCAGGTTGGTGAAGCCCTGCAAGGCGGGGTGCGCCTGCCGCAGCCGGTTGATCAGCCGGATGTCCGGCCGGATGTGCTCCGGCTTGTCCCAGTCCCAGGCTTTGATCTCGTATTTCTCGGAGTTAAGGTAATCCTCCTTGCCGGGCACCGGCTCGGCCTCGCACAGCTCGTAGCCATTATAAAGGCCGTAATTGCCGGCCAAGGTCGCGGCCAGGATAAGGCGCGTCCGGAAACCCGGCCGCCCGCTCGTCTGCAGGAAATAGGGGTTTATGTCCGGCGTGTTCACAAAGAAATTCGGCCGCATGTAGTCACGGCATTCGGTCTTGGTGAGTTCCGTCAGATACTGCGTGAGTTCCGACTTCGTGTTCCGCCAGGTGAAATAGGAATAGGATTGGCTGAACCCGACCTTTCCCAGTCGCTTCATCATCTTTGGCCGCGTGAAGGCTTCGGCGAGGAATAGCACGTCGGGGTGCTTGTCCTGCACTTCGCCGATCATCCATTCCCAGAACGGGAGGGGCTTCGTGTGCGGGTTGTCGACGCGGAATATCTTCACGCCCTTGTCGGCCCAGAACAGCACGATATCACGCAACGCATACCAAAGGGCCGGCAGGGCGTCGCGATAGAAATGAACGTTGACGATATCCTCGTATTTCTTTGGCGGGTTCTCGGCGTATTTGATGGTCCCATCCGGCCGCCAGTCGAACCATTCCGGGTGCGCCTTGATCCAGGGATGGTCCGGCGAACACTGGATGGCGAAATCGAGCGCGATCTCCAGGCCGTGCTCATGGGCGGCGGCGACGAGCCGGGCGAAGTCCTCGAACGTGCCGAGCTCCGGGTGGATGGCGTCGTGGCCGCCCTCCTCTGAGCCAATCGCGTAGGGGCTGCCAGGATCGTCAGGGCCGGGCGTCAGGCTGTTGTTCTTGCCCTTGCGGTGCGCCCGGCCGATCGGGTGGATCGGCGGGAAATACAGCACATCGAAACCGAGGTCGCGGACATAGGGCAACCGGGCAATGACGTCGTCGAAGGTGCCGTGACGGTTCGGGTCGTCGGACGTCGAGCGCGGCATCAGCTCGTACCAGGCGCTGAATGCGCCGGCCTTGCG
>JACCSN010000096.1 GCA_013812985.1 Hyphomicrobiales bacterium
GTCCGCACGATCCGCTCGCCGCCGTCGTAGATGCGCTTCTCCCACCAGGGCGCCGCCTCGTAGATTTCCGGGTCCACCGGCCCGCGCAGCTGCACACGCTTGGTGAACAGCTTGATAAAGGGGGTGATCTCCGGCTGGAAGAACACCGTCGGCGGGACCGTGGTGGCGAGGTTGCGCGGCTTGAACGCGGTGGAGGCGATCCAGTAGAGCGGCGCCAGGAAGACGAGAGTCGCCAGCAGTACCGCCCCGATGGCGACCCGATTGGCGACGGCCTGGCCGGACGATTGGACCGCGGCCATCTCAGCCGCCGTCCCGAGATTCGTGGCCGCACCCCGCAGCCCTCATCCTGAGGAGGCCCGCAAGGGCCGTCTCGCCCTTCGACAGGCTCAGGATGAGGGACGAGGGCGTGTCCAGCGCGCGCTGGAGGCTCCTTCGAGGCTCGCTTCGCTCGCACCTCAGGATGAGGGATGTGGGTTTCAGGACGGGCACTAGCGTTCCTTTACGCGGTTCAGGTATTTGACGTAGATGTTGGTGATCGCCAGCACCATGATGAGCACGATGTAGGCGAGCGCGCAGGACTTGCCGGTCTGCCATTGCTGGAAGGCGAGCTTGTAGAGCTTGATCGAGATGAGCTCGGCGGTCGGCTGCGTCGACATGATGTAGGCGAGATCGAAGGTCTTGAACGCCTCCATCGTGCGGAAGATCAGCGCGATCATCAGCAGCGGCAGGACGAGCGGCAGCGTGATCCGGGTGAACGTGTACCAGGTGCCGGCGCGGTCGATCGCCGCCGCCTCGTAGAGGTGCTTGGGGACGGCTGAGAGTCCGGCGAGCGACAGCAGCATCACGAAGGGAGACCACATCCAGATGTCGGTGATCGCCACGGCGTAGAGGGCCGCGTCGGGATTGGAGAGCCAGGCGAACTTGCCGAGGCCGAGCGAGTAGTTGATGACGCCCCAGGAGGGATCGTAGAGTAGCTTCCAGAACAGGCCGACGACAGCGCTCGACATCATCATCGGCAGGAGCAGCAACGTGGTGATCAGGCCCTTATAGGGGATAGAGCGGTTGAGAAGGAGCGCCAGGCCGAAGCCGACGATCATCTGGCCGCCGACGGAGACCAGCACATATTTGGCGGTGACGACGAAGTTGTTCCAGATGAACGGGTCGCTCAGGAGTTCGCGGTAGTTCTGCAGGCCGATGAACATCACCGGCCCGCTTCGCGAGGCGCTATAGTCCGTGAAGGAATAGCCGAGCGAATAGACGAGCGGAAAAATGTTGAAGACGATCAGGAACAGGATCGTCGGAATGATGAACAGGTTGCGGATGCCGAGGTCGCTCATGCCGCGCGACGCGGCGCGCGAGCGCTGATCGAGCCGGGTCATCACGAGGGTCACGGGCCAGTCTCCGCCTGCCTGCGAGGCGGCCGGAGAGGATTTCCCCTCCGGCCAAGGTGAAAGACGTTACTGGACGCGGTCGTATTTCTTGAAGATCGCGTTCCAGTCCGCGGCCAGGCTGTCGAGGACCTCTTTCGCATTGCCCTCGCCGCCGACGACATAGGGGTAGATGCGTTCGTTCATGGCGGCGAGGAGCTCCGCATATTCCGGCGTCGCCCAGAAATCCTTCACCATGAACATGGTCTGGTAGAAAGGCTCGTTGTAGGGAGTTGCGTTGCGGAACTCTTCCGATTCCAGCGTCGCGGCGTTGGCGGAGTAGCCGCCGAGCTCCGCCCAGCGCTTCTGCACGTCGTCACGCACCAGCCATTCGAGGAATTTCATCGCCTCGTCCTGGTTCTGCGAATAGGAGACGATGGAGATGCCCTGGCCGCCGAGGGCGGCGTGCTGCACGCCCGTGGGACCGGCCGGATTGGCGAAGTAGCCCGTCACGTCGGCGTTCGGGTTGGTGGCCGAGTTGGCGAGCGCCGGGAAGAAGGCGAAGAAGTTCATCGCCATCGACGCCAGGTTCTCGGTGATCGCCTGGTTGCTTTCCTGGAAGAAGGTCTTGCCCCAGTTCGGCGGCGTGAACTGGTAGAGCTCCTTGTAGAGTTCCAGCGCCTGGACGTTCTCCGGCGAGTTCAGGATGCCGTCGACCTTGTAGGTCGCGTAGTCGCCCAAATTGCCGCCATAGGAGAATGCCACGCTCTCGATGCCCATGACGAGCGCGTCGTAGGAATTGTCGGTGTAGATGGCGACGCCGTAGCGGTTCTCGTCGGGCCGGTGGAAGAACTCGGCGATGTCGCGGAGCTCCTTGTAGGTTTTTGGAACGGCAAGCTCATAGCCGTATTTGGCCTGAAAAGCTTCCTTCTCCGCCGGGTCCTCGAACCAGTCCTTCCGGTAGGCCCAGCCGGCGGCGTCGCCCTCCAGCGGCACGGACCAGTATTTCTTCGAGCCGGCAGGATATTCGGAATAGTACTGGACGGTGGCGGGCGCCATCTTCTCGGCGACGCCGTGCTCCTTGAAGAAGTCGGTCAGCTCGACATAATGGCCCTGCGTCGCGCCGGCGCCCAGCCACTGGGAATCGCCGACGACCATGTCGTAGGCGTCGCCCTGGGCGTTGAACTCGGTAAAGGCCTTGGTCTGGAAATCCGACCATGGCGTCGTCTCGACGGTGACCGTCACGCCGCTCTCGGCAGTATATTCGTTGACAAGCTCCTGCAGGTAATTGGCCGGATCCCACTCCGCCCAGAAGATCGTCAGCTCCTGGGCCGAGACCGGCCCGGCGGCAAGCGCGAGGACCGCGCCGGCCAAAAGTCCTTTCCACGTCTTCCTCATCACACCTTCCTCCCTTTGCTTCGTCATCACGGTCGAAATCGGCGCCTAGCGCGCCTGCCGGACCGCAGCGTCAGAACTCTTCCGTCGCGGTCTTGACGCCGCATTCTCGCTTGATCCCTGTGCGGGACTGACGACATCGCCCGCCGCGGCCTCGACGATCGCCGTCCGGACCAGCGCGTGAGCGGCCCAGACGGCCACCTCCCGCGCCTCTTCGCCGTCGAGCCCCCAGATGTCCCGGAGGACAATGATAGCCTCGATCCCGAAAATGAGTGACAGGGATTGCTCCACCTTGTCAAACGCCTGGCCGCTGACGGTTCCTTGCAGAGGCGCCAGGGCGTTGCGCAGGAGGGCCTTGCGGTTGCCGCGCACGATCGGCGCTTCCGTTCCGAGAGTGCCGGCGCGTCGCTCCGCCCATTGCCGCAGGGCGAGGAGCAGCGCCGCCCGGTGCGTCGCCTCGTAACGAGCCAAGCGCGGATAGCTGAAGGCGATCAGCTCCCTGACGCGCCGTTCCGCGTCCGGCGAGGCGGATGCCCA
>JACCSN010000945.1 GCA_013812985.1 Hyphomicrobiales bacterium
AATCCCTTCCGCTTCGGCGAAGTGCGTCACCGCCGAGCGCTGGGCTTCGATGCCGAGCCCCGAGCGGCCCTGCCGGAGCAAGCACAATCTACGCCAGCTAAAGTACAGCCGGGTTACTTTTGTTGGGATAAGCGCAGGACTTATCCTCGATGGTGCCGTCGGCTTGCGCATGATGGCGCGGGCGGGCGGAGAGCTTGCGGTAGCCCATGGCGCGCAGCTCGCGGCTGGGCGTCTGCTTGGCGATCGAGATGCGGAACTCATCGAAGATCCATCGCGCCAGATCGATCAACCGCCAGCGCACCACTCCGTGCGTCGCCGGGATCGGACCGCTCTCAATCAACGTCGCGAGTGCGGTGCGGTGGATGTCGTTCAGCTTGGAGGACTGGCCCGGCGCCTTGCGGTCGAGCAAGCCATCCGGGCCATGGGCGTTGAGCTTCATCACCCATTTCCGCCGTCCCCGAATATTCCGGAGCGCGACGAGCAGGCTACCGCAAGCAACTCAGAATATCTTTGGAAACCTTGCAGATATACGTGAATTTGGGATTGACCATCTGCGTGCACCGCGCCTCAGCGATCTGCCCGAGCAGCATGTAGCCTTCCGGCGCAGGCACGCCGAATTCATCCTCCATCCAGTAGACCATCTCTTCGAAGGCCGTCCGCATGGCATCCTCAAGCGGCCTTGCGCAGCCAAGAGTGCAAATGTGCGTGGGCGTCTCGATTCGAGGCCAGGTCATGCGCTTCGGCGCCGGCTGGATGGCGATCCGTACAGTCAAGACGGCAGCAATCTCGATCGCGCCCATGCCGTTGCACTCTCCGTCGCCTTGGATGGCATGGCAGTCGCCCAGAAAAAGATGGCCGCCTTCACGATTGACGCGGAACTTGATCGAATTGCCGGGCGTGACTTCCTGCACGTCGATGTTTCCGCCATGCGGGCCGTTATCAACAGTCAGGACCGCGCCATGCACCGGCGCGACGCCGGCCACTCCGATCATTGGGCGCACGGGCAGCTTGAGCTTGTCGCTCCAGTGAACGAGCCCGTCCTTCACCTCGACAACGCGCGTCTGTCGGCCAAACTCCTTGCGCCGTACCCAGTCCGGGAAGATGCCGATCCCAGGCCACAGAGCGGTGAAGCCAAGCCCTTCGAGCGTCATGTCCAGGATTTCGACACTCAGCATGTCGCCGGGCATGGCGCCGACCACCTCGATCGGGCCGGTGGCCCCATTAACGAACGGCAACGTGACGTCCGCCTCCGTGAGCTGCTGCCCGAGCGAGTGGATGACGCCGTCATTGATGTTAATTGCGCATTCGACCCTGATGGTCTCTCCCGGTGCCACTCGAGCGACGAAATCATCATCGCCGGAGAGCGCATATTTGATGTTCCCGGACTTGCTAACGAGGGCTGTCATGATGAACGCGTCCTTTCGTGTCTCAGGCGGGGCGTCGCCAGGGGGTGAGCAGGCGCTCCAGCTTGCCGACGAGAAATGTGAGGATGAGCGCAAGCGCGATCGTGACGACGAGCGCCGCCAGAACCTTCGGGATGATATAGAGCGAGCCGGCCTTGAAGATTGCGTGACCGAGACCTTCCGACGAAGACATGAACTCGCCGATGATTGCGCCGATCAGTGCGAAGCCGACGGTGAGCTTCAGCCCGGCGAAAATGTCGGTGAGCGAAGCGGGAACGACGAGCTTCCTGAAGATCACTTTCTTGCTAGCGCCGAGAGTTCGCATCAGGTTGATCTGGTCGGGATCGACGCTCATAGCGCCCTTGTAGGAGGTCACCAGCGCGACGACCACGACCGAGAGAGTCGACATGGCGATCTTGGAAATCAGCCCCGTCCCGAACCAGATGATGACCATGGGCGCGAGCGCGATGATGGGAATGGAGCCAAGGGCGACAATGAACGGCTGCACCACGCGCGACACGAAACGCGAATACCAGAGCGACAGGCCGAGAACCGTGCCGAGCACATTGCCGACGATGAAACCAAGCACCGTCTCCAGCCCCGTCACATAGGCGTCCCGCATCAGGCTTCCGTCCTGCCACATCTGCACCAGGAAGCCGTAGATCGCGCTCGGTGAACCAAACAGGAAGGCGGTCTGCTTGTCCTGCGCCGTGACGTACTCCCACAGGCCGAGGAAAGCGACGAGAAGCAAAACCTGGCAGAGGACGACCAGGCCGGCGTCCTTGATGCGTCCCATCCGCAGTGTCCGGGCGGCGGGCGTGGGCGTGCTGAGGACAGGAAATCGCAATGTTGCCCTCGTTTCCATGCTCGTCAGTGCCGGACGATCTCAAGGTCGCGCCAGATGCTGCGGACGTAGTCACTGAAGCCGCGGCTTTCTCGCGCCTCCATCATATCGGTCCGTGCCCCGGAGATATCGATCTCGTAGACGGTCTTGATCCGCGTAGGCCGATGGCTCAGCACGATGACCCGATCGGAAAGCGAGACCGCCTCCTCGATATCATGAGTGATGAGAAGCATCGAGCGATGCTGGTCCCGCACGAGCCGCGCGGTATCGCTTTCAATTAGAATCTTGGTCTGAAAATCGAGCGAAGCAAAGGGCTCATCGAGCAGGAGGACGTCGGGATCGTTGACGAGAGTGCGGGCAAGCGCGACGCGCTGCCGCATGCCGCCGGACAGGGTCGCCGGGTAGGCGTCGGCAAAACCCTGCAACCCCAGCTGATCGAGAAGCGAACGCGCACGATCGCTTGCTTCGCCGACGCGAATCCCGGCGATCTCCATGCCGAGCGTGACATTGGCCTGCGCGGTCCGCCAGGGAAACAGCAGGTCCTTCTGCAGCATGTAACCGACCTTGGGGGGCATGCCCGCAAGCCGGTTGCCGTACCAACGCACCTCTCCGCCCGAAAGCGGGATTAACCCGCACAAGACATTGAGAAGCGTCGTCTTTCCGCAACCGGATGGGCCGACGATGCTGACGATCTCGCTGGGACTGAGCGCGAAGCTCAATTCCGAAATGACCGGAATCTCCTGGCGCCCGTCATCATACGTCTTGGCGACCCGCTCGGCGACCAGCGGCGGGGCAGCTTGCCCGACCGCCGGCGCGGCCGCACTTCGAACCACTAGCGTGCTATTGCTTCATCTTATCGACTTCCTCGACCGCCTTCAGCGCGAAGGAATTGTCGATGATCTGCTCGAAAGGGAGGGTGCCCTTCACATTCCCCAGATAGACTTGCATGTCCATCAGGTTCTTCCACTGATCTTCCTGCACAACGACGGTTTCCGCGGGAATCTTGAACTTGAGCTCTGCGTCAATGGCCGCGTCCACCACTTCGGGCGGCAGGTCAGGAAACTCCTTGCGCGCCACCTCCTTGGCAAAGGCCGGATCGCTGTAGGTGCGGCGGGCTGCTTCTTCAAAAGAGGTTACGAGCGCCTGGACCATCTCGGGATCTCGCTCGATCGTCGAAGGAAGCACCATGATCCCGGTATTCATGAATGGCCCGACATAGTTCGAGAAATCGAAAACTACCTTCGCGCCCTGGGCGACCGCCGCGGCCACACTCGGCTGATAGGCGATCGCCATGTCCGCCCGACCGGCCAGCATGGCGCCGATCTCGGTCCCCGGATTGACCTGGAGGATAGTCGCATCCTCGCCGATTTTGAGACCGGCCGTCTCCAGCATGCGCTTGGCGACGCTGAAATTGGTGTTCGGCTCGGGCGAGGTGACAATCGTGAGCCCCTTAAACGCCTTCGGGTCGGTGATCGGCTCAAGGTTCTTGGAGACCCCGAAATAATGGGCGCGCTGGATCACCGTGCCGACGACGACGCCTGGACCGCCGGCCTCGCGCGACATCTGGACCATTGTCGCATCGCCGATGGCGAAATCGGCGGACTCGCCGAGCACTGCTGCAAAGGTCTGCGTGTCTCCTCCGGCCGCGCTGACGTTCATCTTGAGGCCGTGCTTCTCGAAGATGCCCGCATGCATGCCGACATAGAGGTTGATGTAGCCGAGGTTGTGAACTGCCTCGCTGAAGTTGACTTCCTTCAGATCCTGCGCCTGCGATGTGTCCGGCGAAAGCGTGAGCGTCCCGAATGCCATGGCAGCGAGCGCGATGCCGACATGGACCGTTCGCCGACCGCCGCGAGTGTTCAAACTGACGAACATGACATCCTCCTTTTCCGCAGAGCCTGCCGCGGAGCGATTGATGC
>JACCSN010000964.1 GCA_013812985.1 Hyphomicrobiales bacterium
CGGGCGACATCCAGACCGTCGGCGACATCGAGATCCTCAATCCCGATCACGTCATCTGCACCTTGGACGAGGGCGCCGACATCCGCATGGAGCTGACCGTCAGCGCCGGCAAGGGCTACGTTCCGGCTGATCGCAACCGGCCTGAGGACGCCCCGATCGGGCTGATCCCGGTGGACAGCCTCTACTCGCCGGTCAAGAAGGTGTCCTATCGCGTCGAGAACACCCGCGAGGGCCAGGTCCTCGATTATGACAAGCTGACGCTGCAGCTGGAGACGGACGGTTCGGTCGGGCCGGAGGACGCGGTCGCTTACGCGGCGCGCATCCTGCAGGACCAGCTGTCGATCTTCGTCTCCTTCGAGGAGCCGCGGAAGGAGAGTGTGGAGGAATCCACGCCGGAACTCGCCTTTAACCCGGCGCTGCTAAAGAAGGTCGACGAGCTGGAGCTTTCGGTGCGCTCGGCCAATTGCCTGAAGAACGACAACATCGTCTATATCGGCGACCTCATCCAGAAGACCGAGGCGGAGATGCTGCGCACTCCGAATTTCGGCCGCAAGTCGCTGAACGAGATCAAGGAAGTGCTGGCGACGATGGGCCTCCATCTCGGCATGGAAGTGCCGAACTGGCCGCCGGACAACATCGACGACCTCGCCAAGCGCTTCGAAGACCAGTACTAGAGTTTCGAGCCGCGGGCGCGACCCGCGGCACATCAGGAGAAAAAGCCATGCGCCACGGCAAAGCCGGCCGCAAGCTGAACCGCACCTCAAGCCACCGCAACGCGATGTTCGCCAACATGGCCGCGTCGCTGATCGAGCACGAGCAGATCGTCACCACGCTGCCTAAGGCGAAGGAGCTGCGGCCCATCGTCGAGAAGCTGGTAACGCTGGCCAAGCGCGGCGGCCTGCATGCGCGCCGGCTCGCCGTGTCGCGGGTTCGCGACGAAGCAATGGTGCGCAAACTCTTCGAGACGATCGGGCCGCGCTACCAGGAGCGGAACGGCGGCTACACCCGCGTGCTGAAGGCGGGCTTCCGCTACGGCGACAACGCGCCGGTGGCGGTGATCGAGTTCGTCGACCGCGACGTTGACGCACGCGGCGCCGCGGATCGCGCCCGTCACGAAGCCGACGAGGCCGCGGCAGAGGCGGCTTGAGCCGCAGCGGGCTAAGCGCAGTCGAAAGGCGGCCGTGGGGCCGCCGTTTTCTTTGGCGGCGCTCGGCTCTGACGGCCCGCGAGCCTCCTACTTCCCGATGACGGTTGCGCTACCTACCTTTCGTAGGCAACACGAATCACCCCGCTGAACCGAAGCAATGTCGCCTCGCATACGCTGCGCCGCTCTTGCCATACCGGCAATGCTGCTGCTCGCGCTGACCGCCTGCGAGGAGCAGCAGTCGGAGCCGGTGGCCGCGCCGGCGCCCAGGGCCGCGGCGGCTCAGCCAGCTGCGGCGGTCCAAACTCCTCAGGACGTGGAAGTCCCACGGAATAGCGAGGCGATTCGCTACTCGTTCGCCCCGGTGGTGAAACGCGTGGCGCCCGCCGTCGTCAATGTCTACGCGACCGCGCGCGCCGAAGCCCGCTCTCCCTTCGCGGGCGATCCGTTCTTCGAGCGTTTTTTCGGCCGCAACGGGCCGTCGAGGGGTCCCTATGGCCAGCCGCGGGAGAGGGCGCAGTCCTCGCTCGGCTCCGGCGTGATCGTCGACGCGGCCGGGTTGGTGGTGACCAACAATCATGTCATCAGCGGCGCGACGGAAGTGAAAGTCGCGCTCGCCGATGGGCGGGAATTCCAGGCCGAAATCCTGCTCCGCGACGAGCGGACCGACCTCGCAGTGCTGAAACTGGATGGTGGAGCGGACGGCTTCCCGGTCCTCGAATTCGGTGATTCCGACAATCTGGAGGTCGGTGACCTGGTGCTCGCGGTGGGCAACCCCTTCGGCGTCGGCCAGACGGTGACGAGCGGCATCGTCTCCGCCGTGGCTCGCACCAATATCGGCATCAACGATTCAGGTTCCTTCGTCCAGACCGACGCGGCCATCAATCCGGGCAATTCCGGCGGCGCGCTGGTCGACATCGATGGCGCCCTGGTCGGCATCAACACGGCGATCTTTTCCCGCTCCGGCGGTTCGATCGGCATCGGTTTCGCGATCCCCTCCAACATGGTGCGCTCGGTCACCGCGCAGGCGCTCGCCGGGTCGGTGACGGTGGCGCGGCCCTGGATCGGCGTCGCCTCGCAGGACGTGACTCCGGACATCGCCGCTTCGCTCGGCCTCCCCGCGCCGCAAGGAGCGCTGGTCGCCGAGGTGGACAGCGGCTCGCCGGGGGAGAAGGCAGGCTTGAAGGCCGGCGACCTGATCCTGAGGGCGGCCGGCCGCGACATCGCCAACCCCGCGGCGCTCGAATACCGGCTCGCGGTCACCGGCATCGGGAACCAGGTGGAGTTGGAGGTCTGGCGCGATGGCGATACGGTTGTGCTGTCCGTCGCGCCGGTATCGGAGCCGGAGCTCGGTGAGGACGACCTGACGCTGCTCGGCGGGCGGAGCCCGCTGACCGGCGCGCTGGTTGCCGACCTCTCTACGGCGCTCGCCGGCAAGCTGCGCATCAGCGGCGCCCGGAACGGCGCGGTGATCGTCGACATCGAGCCGAGCTCTCCGGCTCAACGTTACGGCTTCCTGCCGGGCGATGTCGTCATGCGGGCCCAGAACGACGATGTCAGCACGGCGAAAGAGCTGGCGGACATCGTGGAAGCCGGCGGCCGCATCTGGCGTCTCACCATCAATCGCGGCGGCCGCGTCTCCAACGTCGTGATCAGGGGGTGAGCAACCTGTTCGAGGCGGCTGGGCTCGCCGAAACGGCGCCGCGGCCGCTTGCGGACCGGCTTCGCCCCAAGGCTTTGTCGGAGGTGGCGGGGCAGGAGCATCTCCTTGGGCCGGACGGCACGCTCACCCGGATGCTGCGCTCGCGCAGCCTCGGCTCGCTGATCTTCTGGGGCCCGCCGGGGACCGGCAAGACGACGGTGGCGCGGCTGCTGGCCGCCGAGACCGACCTGCATTTCCAGCAGATTTCCGCCATTCATTCCGGCGTCGGGGAGCTGAAGAAGATCTTCGAGCAGGCCCGCGCCCGCCGGCAAGTGGGGCAGGGGACGCTGCTCTTCGTCGACGAGATTCACCGCTTCAACCGGGCGCAGCAGGATTCCTTCCTGCCGGTGATGGAGGACGGGACGGTCACGCTGGTCGGCGCCACCACCGAGAACCCGTCTTTTGAGCTGAACGCCGCGCTTCTGTCCCGCGCCACCGTGCTCGTGTTCAAATCCCTGTCCGGGGCAGCGCTCGAGGAGTTGCTCTCACGCGCCGAAGGCGCCGAGGCTCGCCCGCTGCCGCTCGATACGGACGCGCGCGCCTCCCTCGTGCGCATGGCTGACGGCGACGGTCGCGCCGCGCTATCGCTCGCCGAGGAGGTTTGGCGCGCCGCCGGCAAGGGCGAGGTTTTTGGCCAGGAGCGGCTCCAGGAGATTCTGCAGCGACGCGCCCCGATCTACGACAAGTCGCAGGACGGCCATTACAACCTGATCTCGGCGCTGCACAAATCCGTGCGCGGCTCCGATCCCCAGGCCTCGCTCTACTATTTCTGCCGCATCCTGGACGGTGGCGAGGACCCGATGTTCCTGGCGCGCCGGCTGATCCGCATGGCGGTGGAGGATATCGGCCTCGCCGATCCGAACGCGCTCGTCGTCGCCAATGCCGGGCGTGACGCCTACCACATGCTGGGCACGCCGGAAGGCGAGCTCGCTCTTGCTCAAGTCCTCGTCTATCTCGCTACCGCGCCGAAATCGAATGCGCTCTACAACGCCCACAAGACCGCGATGCGCAGCGCCAAGGAGCACGGCTCGCTCCTGCCGCCCAAGCACATCCTCAATGCGCCGACGAGGTTGATGAAGTCCGAGGGCTACGGGTCGGGCTACCAATACGATCACGACATGCCGGAAGCCTTCTCCGGCCAGGACTATTTTCCCGACGAGTTGCCGCGCCAGGACTTCTACCGCCCGACGGAGCGAGGCGTGGAGAAGCGCATCGGGGAGCGCATGGCGGAATGGGAGCGCTTGAGACGAGAGCGAGCCGGCTAGCTCTGAACAGGTTCCCGACGGGGTTCATCGCGCGCTCGCCTCCGGCCCAAGCTCGGCGATGACCCCGGCGGCTTCCTTGAAGGCGTGATTGGCGGCCGGCACGCCGCAATAGATGGCGGCCTGGAGGATGACTTCCTTGATCTCGGCCGCGGTCAGGCCGTTGGTGAAGGCCGCTTTGACATGCATGCGGAACTCGTCCCAGGCGCCGAGCGCGATCATCGCGGTCAGCACCATGCAGGAGCGCGTCCTGCGGTCGAGCCCGGGCCGGGTCCAGATCTCGCCCCAGGCATAGCGGGTGATCAGGTCCTGGAATTCCCTGGTGAAATCGGTGGCGACCGCGCTCGCCCGGTCGACATGGGCGTCGCCCAGCACCGCCCGCCGCACCTCCATGCCGCGCGCGAACGTGTCGTTCATACGTGCTCTCCGGGCCGCTCGCCGGCCAGGAAGCCGAGCACGATCCGGTTGAACTCGGCCGGCGCCTCGACATTCGAGAGGTGCGCGGCCTCCAGCACCGCCTTCTGCGCGCCGGGGATTCGCTCGACCAGGTACTGCCCGCGTTCCGGCGGAGTGGCCGGGTCGTGCGCGCCGATCACGACGAGGGTGGGGGCCTCGATCAGGCCGAGCCGGTCGCGCATGTCCACGTCGCGGATCGCGGCGCACGAGCCGCAATAACCGTCCGGGTCCGTGGCCAGGATCATGGCTCGGACCCGTTCAACCTCATCCGGCTCGCGCCGGCGGAAATCCGCCGTGAACCAGCGCTCCACCACGGTGTCCACGACGGCTTCCATGCCGTCCCTCTGCACCGCGTCGATCCGGTCGTTCCAGGGTTGCTTATCTGCCATCCAGACGGTCGTGTTGCAGAGCGCCACACGCGAGAACCGGCGGGAATGGTTCATCGCGAGCCAGGTCCCGGTCATGGCGCCCATGGAAATACCGCAAAACGCGGTCTTCTCGACCTTCAGCTTGTCGAGAAGGCCGAGCGCGTCCTGGCCGAGGCGCTCCAGGGTGTAATCGCCGTCCGGCGCCTCCGATTGGCCGTGACCGCGCCCGTCGTAGCGGATGACGCGAAAGCCGAGCCCCGCCGCTTCCGCCGCCTGGGCGTCCCAAAGGCTGAGGTCGGTCCCGAGCGAATTGGCGAAGAGTAGTGGAGGTCCATCGTCCCTCCCTTCCGTCTCGTAGTGAATGCGGACGCCGTCATTGGTGGTGAAATCCGCCATCAATCCATCTCCATCTCGTTTGCCGCCGCGGCAAGCGCGGCGTCGATCATCCCATCCGAGCAGCCGAGATAGGTCGCCGGGTCAAGCGCCGTCTCTATCGTCTTCGCCGAAAGCACGCCGGCGATGCCAGGTTCGGCCTTGGCGACTTCGCCCAGCGAACGCTGCTCCGCAATCGCGAGTCGCGAAGCGGCCTCGACCCGGCGATGCGCCTCCATCCGGCCGATCGCGGGAGCAAGCGCCATCATCAGGCTTTCTGCAAGCGGAAGCCCGAGCGCAGCGTCGAGATTCTTCCGCATGCGGCCCGAATTCACTTCCAACCCGGCGAGCATGTCGCGGAGCCGCTCCAGGCTTCCGGCCGACAGGCAGAAAAGCTCGCGCATGGTCTCCCATTCGGCGGCCCAGGCGCCGGGCGCTCGCTCGTGCTCCCCCTCCAAGGCAATGAGGATCGTGGTCGTCAGCCCGACGATCCTGCGGTGATTGGCGCGGATCGCCGCCGCGCCAACCGGGTTGCGCTTGTGCGGCATGGTGGAGGAGCCGCCCTTGCCGGGAGCCGACGGCTCGAAGGCTTCGG
>JACCSN010000969.1 GCA_013812985.1 Hyphomicrobiales bacterium
ATCTGGGCCAGCGCGATCACCATGTTGACGGCGATCGCCGCGAGCAGGACCTGGATGTTGAACGTGGACAGGAAGGGCGGCTTCAGGAAGCCGATCACCACGACGGCGACGGCGACGACGAGAAGCAGCCCCGACCAATCGTTCCGCAGCAGCCGGGAACCGAGCCGATTCATCACGTGGCCTCAAACCATCTTGTGCCGCGCCAGGACGACCCGGCGCAGCTTGTCCAAGAGCACCGCCGCCAGCAGCAGGAAGCCCAGAAAGGCCCGCACCCAGAACTCGCCGACCTGCAGGAGCAGGAGCCCGCTCATCAGCAGGCTGACCAGGACCGCGCCGAGGAACGTGCCGAGGACCGCGACGCGGCCGCCGGTCAGCAGGGTTCCGCCGAGGACGGGCGCCAGGAACGCCGGCAGCAGCCAGTCCTGGCCGAGATGCCCCGCCATCGACGGGATGGCCGCGCCGGTCCTGGCCGTCAGCATCATGGCGGCGAGCGCGGCGAGGAGCCCGGACAGGATGTGGCAGGCGATGAACGCCTTGCCGACGCGCACGCCGGAAATCTCCGCGGCCGGCGGCATCGCGCCCGCTGCCAGCATGCGGCGTCCCAATCCGGTGAACCGGTAGAGGAACGACAGGGCAAGGGCGACGGCGATGGTGACGAGCATGAGCGGCGACAGGTAGCCGGCGATCCTCGACTTCCCCAAGGCGGCGACCTCGGGCGGCAGCTCGCGGAAGGCCTGCGCCTGGGTCAGGAAGATCATTATCCCGAAGAAGATGCTCATCGTCGCGAGGGTGATGATGAAGCTGTGCACGCCGGATTTGACGATGGTCACGCCGTTCACCCAGCCGAGCGCCCCGCCCAGCCCGAACGCGCCGACCGCCGCCAGCGGCAGCGGCGCTCCGACGCCTTCGATGAGCCAGCCGCCGAACATGACCGCCGAGACGCCGATCGCCCCGACCGAAAGGTTGAGGCCGCCGGTCACGATGACCACCATCATCGAGAACCCGATGATGGCGTCGATCGCCATCGTCCGCCCCAGCGCAAAGAGGCTGAAGCGCGAGGTGAATCCTGGCATCACCAATGAGAAGATGATCGCGAAAACGACGATGAGGACGATCAGGCCGAATTCGTTGGTGAGGAAGAACCGCCACCAGATGCGGTTAGCGCCGGCCCGCCGCGTGCCCGCGGCATCCTCGTCGAGAATGCGGCGCGGCTCGTCGCGTCCGCCGAGCATCGCGGGATCGAGGGCAGTGTCCGGTTGCATCGACAAGGATCCTGGAAGCCGGCGGGGAGGTCAGTCCGGCTGCCCGGAGAGGAAACGGGTCGGCCGGAGCCGCCCCGCTTCAAGGTTCCTCAGCTCGCGCAGTTAAGATAGGTCGCGTCGAAGTCCGACATCAGTTCCTTGGTGACCGCCTGCATGGCTTCGATGTAGGTGTCGACCTTGTCAGGGCCGACAAAGGACGTGCCGCTGTCGATGAACTTGTCGGTGAGCGCGGTCGATCCGAACGGGGCGTCGGCCTTCACCGTGCAGCCGCCGCGGATCTTGTCGATCGCGTAGGCGCCGATATAGCCCTGGCCGTAGGGGTTCTGCAGCATCGTGCCATGCACGAAGCCGTCCTTGATGGCGCCGAGCACGACCTCGTCATGGTCGATGCCGACCATCTTGATGCGCTTGTCGCCCATCCGGCGCAGCGCGTTGGCGGCGACGACGGCCGGCACCCAGGCGGTGGTGACGATGCCGTCGACCTCGCCGCCCTGCGCCGCGAGGAATGCGTTGATCTTCTCCTCGGCGGGTTCGGGGGCGTCGATGTCGGCGATCACCTGCACGACCTCGACGGCGCCGTTGCTCTCGTCGGCCGCTTTCTGGACCGCGTCGATCCTGAGCTGCGTGTTGGGGTCGACCAGGAAGCCGGTGAAGTGCGCGATCCGGCCCTTGCCGCCCATGGCCTTGATCAGCTCCTGCGTACCGAGATAGGCGGAATTGCCGGTGTCGGTGCCCAGGCAGAACAGGTCCTCCGAAGGCTGCTTCAGGCAGCCGGCCAGCGACAGGACGGGCGCGCCTTCGGCCGTCAGCTCGCCGACGATGGAGTTGGTGCCGACGGGATCGCCCGGAAAGATCAGGAACGAGTTGTAGCCCTGGGTTAGCAGGCTTTCGAGGAGCTGGTTCTGCTGGCTAAGCTCCCACTTCTGCGGAACGCGATAGTCGGCCCCGGCCAGCCCGAAATCCTTCACCGCATCCGCGCCGGCCTGTTCCCAGGCGGCGAAGTAAGGGTGGGGGCCACCCGGGACCATGGCGACCTTGGTGTCGGAGGCGAAGCCGGGCGAGGCGAGTGCGCCGACCGCAATGGCGCCCGCGGCGATGGGGGCAAAAAGATTGTGCGTAACGGACATTCAAAATCCTCCCTTGGATTGCCGCCTTGAGTGACGGATGGCTGGCGCTGTCGCGCCCGAAACGGGGCGGCAAGCTGGATCGGCTTTTATGAGCGACTCCGCTTGTTCCCTCCGCGACTGATGCTAGTGAACAAGGCTGCCGCCAACAAGCTCGTTCGCATTCGTTTACGGCTGAGTGGGCAAGCGGGGCGCCGTTCGGCGGCAAAGGAAGCGAGGGCGAATGGCGAAGATCGAGCGTGTCGAGATCCTGATGGTGGACCTCGTTCCAAAGGTGAAGCGGACCGACGCCATCCAGTCCTTCGTCAGCCAGGAAACGCCGATCCTCCGCGTCACCGATGCCGACGGGGCGGTCGGCACTGGCTACAGCTACACGATCGGGACCGGCGGCAAGGCGGTCATCTCGCTGCTGAAGGAGACGCTCGCCCCGGCGCTTATCGGCCGCGACGCGGCCATGGTCGAAAGGATCTGGCGCGACCTGTCGTTCCTGACCCATGCCACCACGGTCGGCGCCATCACCGCGCTGGCGCAGGCGGCGATCGACACCGCGCTCTGGGACCTGCGCTGCCGCAAGGCCGGGCTGCCGCTCCATGTCATGGCGGGCGGGGCGCAGGAGAAGGTCCGCGTCTACACGACCGAGGGCGGCTGGCTGCACATCCCGATCGAAGCCCTCGTCGAGGACGCCGTCCAGGCCAAGGCTCGCGGCTTCGGCGGCTGCAAGATCAAGGTCGGGCGGCCGCTGCACGAGGACGTCGCGCGCCTCTCGGCGGTGCGCGACGCCGTCGGCGAGGATTTCGAGATCTTCACCGACGCCAACCAGGCCTTCGCCGTGGACGAGGCGATCCGCCGGGCGCGGCGCTACGAGGCCTGCGACATCGGCTGGCTCGAGGAACCGCTGCCGGCCGACGACCTCGGCGGCCACGTCCGCCTCGCGGCGTCGACGTCGCTGCCGATCGCCGTCGGCGAGAGCCTCTATTCCGTGCTGCATTTCCGCGAATACCTGCAGGCGAAGGCCTGCTCGATCGTGCAGGTGGATGCCGCGCGGATCGGCGGCGTCACCCCATGGCTGAAGACGGCGCATCTGGCGGAGAGCTTCAACATCGCGGTCTGCCCGCACTTCCTGATGGAGCTGCATGTCGGGCTCTGCGCCGCCGTGCCGAATGCGCGGTGGGTCGAGTACATCCCGCAGCTCGACGCGATCACCACGGAAGGCATGCGGCTGGAGGAGGGCTACGCCATTCCGAGCCGTGAGCCGGGCCTCGGTATCGCCTGGGACTTCGACGCGCTCGACAGAATGCGCGTGGATGGCGCGAGCTTTACGCTCACGGCATGATTCACGACCGAAGCCTGGAGGACACCAAATGCGTCGGATGGGAATGCTGATCGGCGTTAAGCCGGACAAGATCGCGGAATACACGGCCTACCACGCGGCTGTCTGGCCGGAAGTCCTGGCGATGATCAGCGCCTGCAACATCAGCAACTACACGATTTTCCTGCGCGAGCCGGAAAACCTGCTGTTTGGCGTTTGGGAGTATCACGGCGAGGATTTCGACGCCGACATGGAAAAGATGAGCCAGCATGAGCCCACCCGGCGCTGGTGGGCCATGAACACGCCCTGTCAGGAGCCGCTGACCAGCCGGGCTCCCGGCGAGCACTGGGCAATGATGCAGGAAATATTCCATCTAAACTGATGGGGCGCTCTATCGGCGTGGACGGATTGAGGAAGTTTTGCACGAGATAGATTCCCAAATCAGATAATCCCTGGTTCATGGCGGTCGGCAGACGGAGGGCCGACCATCATAATTGGCGGAGATCTCGTCCCGCCCGCTGTGGAGACACCGATGGCCCGCCCATACCATGGCCAAGCAATCTATCTCTTGGATGCCGTAAGCCGGCTCATCAGCTACGGCGACTGCAAAGATCGGATGCTGGGCTCCCCTCCCCCCAATCTAAAACCGCCTGAAGTCCGGTTGAGATTCGATCGGTCGCTCCCTTCCTTTTTATAGGCGGGAAAAAAACGTGGCGGCACCCGCTCGCACAGATAATCCTCCCGTAATCATCCAGCATGCAGTCTGGCTCTATCTCCGCTTCACCCTCAGCTACCGTGACGTGGAGGATCTCC
>JACCSN010000003.1 GCA_013812985.1 Hyphomicrobiales bacterium
CAATGAACCTGGCCTGGCATTCCCGGTGAAGCGGGTGGCGCGGGTTCACGGCGCCGCAGTCCGCCGTCAGGCGGGCTAGCAGTTCGTCCAGCTCGATATCCGCGCCGAACTTGGCGGCGAGCCTGGCGAGCCTGTAACGGCCCGTCCGCTGGCATACATCGCAGCCGACGCGAACCAGCACATAGGGACAGCGGTGAAGCGGATCGTCCGGCACGCGGCGCAATCTGGCGCATGAACGGAATGGGAACAAGGGCCGCCCTCGACTCCCCGGCTCCGCCGTGCTTCGATGCGGGTCGGTGCCCACACACACTGACGGCGGCCCCGGTGGTCGTTCTCCAAATTTCGAAGCCGGGCCGCTCGCTATCTGTTTTTTTTCCGTTAAGGGGAGGCACATGCTCCGAATCTGGATTTCGTTTTTTGTTGCCCTGATGCTCACAGCCTCGTTGGCCGTGGCCCAGACGACCGACCCAGCTACGCCCGCAGCTCCGGTCGTACCGGTCGCAGGCGGAGGCGTCGGGGACTGGTGGTGGCTGATTTTGATTATCGCACTGATCGCCGTCGCCATTTGGTATTTCATGCGAAAGCGGGGGACCACGGGCAGAGTCTAGCGCCTGTCGCGAACTGCTCTGCACTCCCCACAAAAAACCCGCCGCACACTTTGGCGACGGTCTCGACTCGCGCCGCTCCTTAGTGCTTCGATGCCGAGTCGGGCTGGGGGCGCCGGCACGGCGGTTCCGGTTCAACATGCCGACCCACCCGGATCGGGGCCGCTTCTAAATCCAGCTAAGCCGCTAAGAATTTTTTCACCAAGGGCAGACATTCTCCGGGCCGAGATCCGAGGGCCGCGGTGCGTTTGTGACGGAGTGAGAATTCTATGAGCGACAAGCATCATAACGCGCCCGAATTTCCAGAGGTGCTCGCTACCTTCATGGTCTTTTGCGCATTCGGAGTTCTAGCTGTCGGAGTACTAATCAGCGGTTTGGCGCTGCTTTAGCTCTCATCAGATGCCCCGCCGCGCTGGGCGACGGAGCAGAACTTCCCGGCGCCGCGAAGTTTCAGGCGGTCGCCGTGGCAGCCCGCTCGCGCTCGAACTCCTCGCGCCGCTGATGGAGCAGCTGGAACAGCTCGCCGCGCTTCTATCACTTAGATTAGGTCGAAGTAGCCGAAGTTTGCCGCAGCCCCCATACCGGTAAAAATCACGCTGGTTTCGAAGGTCTCATCGATGTTTAAATCGGCAAGCAAATACCCGCTGTTTGTAGAGACGTTGAACAAAAATACGTAGTCGATTTCAGCAGTGTCCCTGACTTCTGCTTCGCTGGCTGCTGCTTGGATCGAGGTGCTCGATGTGCTCGCTTCCAGGTAGTTTGCGCCACTTCCCGCGACTACTACGTCAATACCATCATCGGCAGAAACCCAGCCCTTGATTGTATCTGCCGTCGTAGACGTGATGCCAGAATCTCCGAAAGCGAACTGGAATGTGTCCCTGCCGGCTTCGCCGTTGAGGGTGTCTTTTCCGAGCCCGCCAGCCAACGTGTCGTCGCCTGCACCTCCGGTAATAGAGTCATTGCTGGCGCCGCCGTTCAACAAGTCGCTGCCAGCAGACCCCTTTAAAGTATCATTTCCGCCAGCACCCGAAAGTAAATTCGCGCCGGCGTTTCCGATGAGAAGGTTCGCGACGGCGTTTCCAGTCGTGGATGTGTTCCCCGTGCCGGTAAGCGTAACCTTCTCAACAGTGCCTTTAACGCGAGTGGTATCGGTCAAACTGACCGATACGGATGAGCTGATAGTATCTACTCCAGTCGATCCGGCGACGCTCTCATCAATCAGATCACCGAGGGCGTCCATGATGTAGGTGTCGTTACCGGAGCCCCCGTGCTGAATATCAGAACCTGGCCCGCCATCTAATTTGTCATGACCGGTGCCCCCAAGAACGAGATCGTCACCTCCGCCTGCGATTAACTGATCATCACCGCCCAACCCAGCGAGAACTTCAGCAGCTTCGGTACCGGTCAACACTGTCCCAAAATTCGAACTGACTAGGGCAGGCCGGCCCTGGTTAGTGCTGAGCCAAAATGCGATGTCGTCGACACCTTGCGCAGTGGGAGTTCCAGACTGCTCGGCCTCAACAAGCACGCCTTCCGAAAACCTGACGATCCGATCCGTTGGATCGGATTGGACATTGTCGGTGAGCCACTGAAAGCGGTCATCAAGAACTAGCTTGATCCCTGACTTGGAGCTGGCAAACGGAAGATCGTTGAAGAACCCCGGCGACCACGTGGTGATCCCACTTGCGTCCTTCGGCACCGTGCGACCAATGGCAACTGCCTCGAGCATCTCCCCGACGACAGAGTTACTGTTCGACGAAATGCGATCATAGTGATAGTGGGACGAATCGATATCGTCGGCCCGTTGCGCCATAGCTGCGTATTTCGTGGCTACGTCCTGGTCGGTCCCGCTGAATACAACAGCCGAACAATCATCTGACTCACTGTCCCAATCCACAGTCCCAGGTAAATAGGTGCCATACTGCGTCGAGATATATGCGGTTCCGCTGGAGTCTGATGGCCCACCACGAAGATAGCTCTGGGAGCCATTGTCGTAAGTCACCAGAACATATGTATGATAATACGGGTCACCGCTTGCAGTCTGGCCAATAACACGGGACCTGACCTCTACCTGAGCCATTATCTCCTCCCTATCTCATGCGGATCTGATCTCGTCAGGGCCCACGGCGCGTTTAGGCTCCGGCGAAGGGAGGCTATGATGGTTTGTGAACGCTGTCATGTCCCAAGTGCGCTATTGCTTTGAAAGTTTGAACTCCCGCAACTAATTCCAACCCGCGGTGATCAGCACCCATTGGCCGATTCACGGGCCTGTGGACATCGAGCTTGTTTCAGGCATCACTGCAACGGGCGACGATGTCGTCATAGGAGTGGAAGACCCTGTTCGACAGCCAATTATCACGCATAAACTGCCAGACGTTCAGTGCTGACGAACCCTTAGTTTAAAGGATTAGGACCCCGCACCCGTTTGCAGGAACATGCGCGCCAGCGCGGCGGCAAACGGGTTCTCGGCGCCACGTTCCATAAGGCTGCGGATCTGGTTCACAATGTCGGGCGCCGTGAACTCAGCCAGCTGCGGTGTTCCGGCCAAGCCAGGCGCGCTGTAGCCGGTCGCGAGAAGCGAGCGCTTGTAACGACGTGTCCAGTCTACCTCGTGTATCGGCGAATTTTTTCTAGGAAATCCCCGACCGTTTGATCCTGTCCTGCAACTCGGACCCTGCCGTTCTGGATTCTATAGAGGCCCTGTTGCCTGCCAACCAGGGTCAAGCCTTTCCCTCCGTCTTCACGCCCCAGAAAGAAAACGCCTTCTTCCCCTTCTTTCAGTGTGGGGTCCACGGACGTCCGCATTTTTTCCTCACCGATCTCTCCACCCTCCAGGTGGAATGTGATCTGGCCTTCCCGCCGGGTCCGCTCAGAAGGAGAGAGCACTACCGCATCGACATCGACAGTCACCGCGGTGGTAATCCCGGATCCTTCACCGTCTCGCTTACTCGTGAGTTGAGCCACTCGCCCCTGCACTATCACCTCAGAAGATCTGACCAGATCGGCGATCTCAAGCGGAACAACCATCGCTAGAG
>JACCSN010000037.1 GCA_013812985.1 Hyphomicrobiales bacterium
CGCCATGGAAGAGCACTGCGTCGCGGAAGCAAGAGAGCGGCTTGCAGAGCTAGTTGAGCGCGCGCTCGATGGCGAGGAAGTTTTGATCACCCAGGACGGGCAGCCGGTTATCGAGCTCCGTCCAATCCCTGTATCGAGGCCGGCGAAGCCAGTTTCGAAAGCGGGTCTGGAGTGGCTTGATGCACACCGGATCACGCCACTGAAGATCGGTGATTCGGGCAAGCTGGTGCGTGAATGAGAGACGAGGGCGACTGCTGAGGTTGTATCTCGATACGAGCGTTTTGACGGACGACTTCCCTCAGAACTCGATCCCCACCTGCGCCTTGACCCCCGAGCGGAACGGGTGCTTCACCTGCTCCATCTCGGTGACCAGGTCGGCGGCCTCGATCAGCTCGTCCTTGGCGTTGCGGCCGGTGACGACGACGTGCTTCATCAAAGGCCGCGCCCGCAGCACCTCCAGAACCTCGGCCAGATCGAGATAATCGTAGCGCAGCACGATGTTCAGCTCGTCGAGCACGACCAGCCGGTGCTCGTCGTCCATGACCAGCGCCTTGGCCTTCTCCCAGGCGGCGCGGGCGGCGGCGATGTCGCGGGCACGGTCCTGGGTCTCCCAGGTGAAGCCCTCGCCCATCGTGTTGATGGTCACCTGCTCGCCGAATTTTTCCAGCGCCGCCCGCTCGCCGGTCTCCCACCGCCCCTTGACGAACTGGACGATGCCGACCTTGAAGCCGTGGCCGAGCGCGCGAAAAACCATGCCGAAAGCGGCGGTGGATTTGCCCTTGCCCTTGCCGGTGTGGACAATCAAGAGGCCTTTCTCGACCGTCTTCGTGGCGATGATCTTGTCGCGGGCTTCCTTCTTGCGGCGCATCTTCTCGGCATGGCGAAGATTGAGCTCATCCTCGGAGAGCCGGTCGGTCAACTTTTCCCTCTCGCTCATGCGGGCGCCCTCACGGCATCGATTTCGGATTTCTGGACCAGATCGCGGCCGCGCCAGAGATAGAGCGCGAGCAGGGGCTGGCGCGAGGTCCGCACGGCATGCGGCATCAGCGACGGGTGGTGGATGATCGCGCCGGGCGGAAGCGCCCCGGCATCGGCGCCGTCGCGCATCCAGGCAGCCGTTCCAGAGAGGACGACGTAAATCTCCTCGGCCTGGTGCCGGTGCGCCGGGTACTCGGTATCGGGGCCGAGCAGCAGGAAGCCGGCGGCGACCTCGTCGCTGTGAAAAGGCCCGCGCAAGCCGGCCAGCTCCGTCCAGCCATAACGCTCCAGGAACCGGGAGCTGAAATCGGCTGCGTCATAAGTCTGGTCCCATTTGAGCCGCGGCGCCGCCTCGACCAGATCCGCGACAAGCCGCCGGGTGAGCTCCGACGCGCCCGCTTCCAGCTCGCCGAGCCAGTCCAGGACCGGGAGCCGGTTCGGTTGGGGCGAGCGCAGCTGGGGAGCCGCGGCGAGCGGCTCCAGGAATACCGCCATTCCCGGCTCGTTCAGCGATGTCAGCCAGGCTGTGCAGCGGGCCAACAGCAAGTCGGCCGCAACTTCAGGATGATTTGGGGCGGCCAGGCTCATGCGGCGGCTCTGAAACCGGCAAGCTCGCGCAGTTCGTCATAAGCGCTATTCCTGCGCGGCGCCCACAGGCCGCGATCGACCGCCTCGCAGAAGCGCGCGGCGATCTCCTTCAAGGCCGGTGGGTTGTTGTCGGCGATGAAGCCGCGGACCGCTTCGTCGCCGAGATAAGCGTCGTAGAGCTGGTCGAAATGGTGATGCCGCACGGCGTCCGTCGTGGCGGCGAAGGCGAACAGGTAGTCTACGGTCGCAGCGATTTCGAATGCGCCCTTGTAGCCGTGGCGCATGACTCCGCGCAGCCATTTGGGGTTGGCGGCCCGGCCGCGGACGACCCGGGCGATCTCCTCATCCAGCGCACGGATCACAGGGCGTTCAGGCCGCGAATGGTCGTTGTGGAAAATACGCGGCGCGACGCCGCCGAGCGTCTCTATCGAGGCCGAGAGACCGCCCTCGAACTGGTAATAATCGTCGGAATCCAGAAGGTCATGCTCGCGATTGTCCTGGTTCTGGACCACCGCGTCGATGACCTTGAGCCGCGCGTCCAGGAGATCGCGCGCGCCGCGCCCTTCCTCCCCGCCGCCGTAGGCGTAGGCCGACCATTCCAGGAAGGCGGCGGCCAAATCCTTGCGCTCCAGCCAGATCCCCTCATCGATGAGCGCCTGCAGGCCGGCGCCATACGCGCCCGGCTTCGACCCGAATATGCGGAAGGCGGCGGCCTTACGCGCCTCCTCAGGAGAGAGCCCCGCTTCCGTAAGGCGCACGGCATCGGCGCGGATGCGGGCGGCGATCGGATTCGCGTCCTCCGGCTCGTCCCGTTCGCTGATCAGCTGGACTGCCTCGTGAAAGAGCGCGATCTGGCCGGGGAAGGCATCGCGGAAGAATCCGGAGATGCGCAAGGTGACGTCAATACGCGGCCGGTTCAGCTCCGACAGCGAGAGGACCTCCACGCCGGTCACGCGGCCCGAGGTCCCTTCCCAGACCGGGCGCACGCCGATCAGCGCCAGCGCCTGGGCGATGTCGTCGCCGCCGGTGCGCATATTCGACGTGCCCCAGACGGTGAGCGCGAT
>JACCSN010000045.1 GCA_013812985.1 Hyphomicrobiales bacterium
GCCTCAATCAGCCCGACCCGCAGTAAGCGCGCGATCGTCGCCGCTGGATAGGCCGCCAGCGCGATCGCGGGGAGGACGAGCGCGCGCGCACCGTCGCGACCGGACGAGGGGAACCAGTGCAGCCAAACCGCGAAGACGAGAATCAGGAGCGTCCCGAGCAGAAAACCGGGTACCGCTTGCGCCGCGAGCGCCAGCCCCCGCACCAGGCGATCGCTGACACCACCGGCGCGGGCCCCCGCCAGCACCCCCAAGGCGCCGCCGGCAACGACCGCCAGCGTCACCGCCACGGCGGCGAGGGCGAGCGTCGCCGGCATTCGGTCGAGCACGGCCTCGAGCGCTGGCTGGCGTTGCCGCCACGACTCACCGAAATCGCCCCGCACCGCCCGCATCAGGAACAGGCCATATTGGCGTGGCAGCGACTGATCGAGCCCAAACCGGGTCGCCAAAGCCGCCCGCTGCTCCGGCGAGCTCCCCGGCGGCACCAACCCCGCCAGCGGATCGCCCGAGAGATGGATCAGGCCGAAAGCAAGACTCGTCACGCCGACCAGCACGGTCAGCGTGTAGAGGAGTCGTCCAGTGAGATAGAGCAGAAATCCGACTATTGCCGTCCCGCGGTCGGAGACTCCGCGACGGCAGGTGAGAGCGGCCTCGCTCGGTCCGCCAAGCAACGCGAACGCAAGCGATCGCGCGCGCCGTCAGGACCCCGCACCGGACCGGTCGGTCACGGCGCGACGAGACTCGCCCCTCTTGCCATCGATGAGCCTCCCCACCCCGGACACAAAAAGACCCGGGGGCAGAGGCCCTCGGGTACGGTGGCATTATGGGGATGCACAACGCATGGCAGAGCGGGATCGCCCCTCGCCGCCACACGCCTTCTCCCATCCGGACTCTACCGTCGGCTCCGGGATTCCACCGGATCGTGCTGCACGGCGTCGCGTGCTGGCTCGCGGGCTTTCACCGCCGGTCAGGACTTGGCCGGCATCACTCGCCGGCCTCACCTCACCCCGAAGGCTGTGCTGCCGCGAGCATAGCCGAGAACCGGTCCGACGGTCAACCATCCCACGGACAAGTTGAGCCAGCCGCTATGATCCTCCTGCTGAATTGCGTCGCGCCGGTTCTTCCACCTCACCTTGAAGCTTGATGAGACACGATTGGTGCGATGCGCAACTCCCATCGGTGGCTTTCGGCCTCGGAAACGTTGACTCGGTTCTCACGACATCGTTGATCGGTCGTGTTGGGGACTCGACGGCACCTAATCGGTCATGCAGATTCAACTCTAAATGCACGCATGTAGAACGGGATTGACTTGCTATGCGTGATGCATTAGTATGCACGCATTATCGCATTTAGTGAGGTGCACGCATGGAAGAAAATCCGAAGGCAAGAGGTGGCCACGCCAGAGCGAAGGTTTTGTCGAAGGAAGAACGGCAGGAGAGTGCGCGGCGTGCAGCCTTGGCGCGGTGGTCGGTTGATTTACCGCAGGCAACTCATGAAGCTCCAGTCCGCATCGGTGACAAGGAGATAATGGCGGCTGTGTTGCCTAACGGGAAGCGACTGCTGTCCCAAGGAACGTTTCTTCGTGCTCTCGGTCGGTCGCGGACTCCAAAGGCTGGAACCGGTGGTTTCAGCAAAGTCGACGGATTGCCCTTTTTCCTCCAAGCTGAACAGCTAAATCCCTTTATTTCCGAGGAATTGCGCCTATCGACCACTCCCATTCTCTTCGTCTCCAAGACGGGAAGACGCACAGTCGGGTACGACGCCGAACTACTGCCAATGGTCTGTGAGGTCTATCTCAAGCTTCGGGATGCGTCCGGCGGGAAGGTCCCTAGACAATACGGGCATATCATCGAGACGTGCGACATCCTCATGCGAGGATTGGCCCGCGTAGGGATCATTGCTCTGATTGATGAGGCTACTGGCTATCAAGAGGTCCGCGATCGTCAGGCTCTACAAGCCATTCTTGATAAGTTCCTGCGCAAAGAACTCGCGGCTTGGGCAAAGCGATTCCCGAACGAGTTCTACCACGAAATTTTCCGATTGCGCGGATGGGAATGGAAAGAAATGGCGACCCGTCGCCCTCACGCAGTGGCGAACTACACTAATGATATTGTCTATGCGCGACTCGCGCCGGGTATCCTCGAAGAACTACAGGCTCGGAATCCGAAGGATGAGCGCGGACGTCGAAAAGCCAAGCACCATCAATGGCTAACCGAGGATGTCGGACATCCTGCCCTCGCTCAGCATCTTTACGCGGTCATGGGACTAATGCGCGCGTCGACGTCTTGGCAGCAATTCATGACGATGCTAAATATAGCCTTCCCCAAGAGGGGGGATACGCTCATGATGGCCTTCATGTCCGAGATTGACGCTGTCCAGACATAGTCTGGATTGCATACTGCTCTCGGATCGTAGTTAGCTTGGCCAGGTCAGGTTGGGGGTCACCTGCTCGCCGTAGGCGCGGATAAACGCCTCGTGCCCCCGTTTTGCCGGGCCCGAGAGAGTTCATCACCCGGGCGAATGCGTGAACAATACCTGGTTCAAATGACGACGCGAGCGCCTATGCGCCTTGACAAACATCAGCGAGCTCAGTACGTATACAGGTGTCACACAGTACACATGTGACACCAACGCGACGCGGAGGAGGCGTAGTG
>JACCSN010000052.1 GCA_013812985.1 Hyphomicrobiales bacterium
ACGGCGATAATTCCGACCACCGAGACCTGTAGGATCATGATGGCGAGACGCTGGCTGTTGAACAGGAAGCTCTGCCCCTGAAAGATCCAGCCGAGCGCCTCGAAGATGAGCGCGATGGCAACGAGCCCGAGAAATATGTTCACCTCGGGCGGACGCGGTCGGCGCTGGGTCATCTCAGCGGGCGCTTCGGTCGCAATTTCTGCCCGGTAAGCCATCGTTCCCCCGGATGTCAGTTCCGCATTTTCCGGCTTGGTTCGCCTGTTCTCAATTGGGGCGGACACGCGCCCGTCGAGGTGATTTCCACCCAGGCGTGGACGCGAGCGGCGCCCCAGGGCGCCTCATTCCCCTGGACGCCATGATCCAGGGAAATGATTTCCCGAGCTACCGGCCCGGTCCAGCGGTATGGGAGCCGCAATGCGCCGGTCCCGGGTTCCGTCCGGCAGGCTTGAGGTTAGTTCTTCGCCAGATAGTTGTCGATATTGGCCGGCGTCACCAGCTCGAACGGAATGTAGACCTTCTGCTCGACCTCTTCGCCGCGCGCCAGCTTGAGCGCCGCGTCGACCGCGCCCTGGCCCTGGCCGGCGGCGTTCTGGAACACCGTCACGTCCAGGTCGCCGGCCTGCATGGCGGCGAGCGCGTCCTGTGTCGCGTCGACCCCCCCGACAATCATTTTGCTCATGTCCGTGCCGGCCGCCTTCAGCGCCTGGATGGCGCCGATCGCCATCTCGTCGTTGTTGGAGACGACCGCGTCGAACTCGATGCCGGCTGACAGCCAGTTGGTCATCAGGTCACTGCCTTCCGTGCGCTGCCAGTTGCCGGTCTGCTCCTCGACAATAGTGATCCCCGTGCAGGGCTCCTTGCCAATCACGTCATGCACGTCCTGAGTGCGCATGCGCGCCGCCTGGTTAGAAAGCTCGCCCATCAGCACAAGGATCTTGCCCTTGCCGCCCATCAGCTTGCAGATTTCCTGCATCTCCAGCGTTCCGGACTCCGCCTCGTTCGAGGCGACGAACGCCTGGTTGTCGGGGAGCGTGTCGACGTTGACCGGCTCGCGGTTCACGTAGACAAGCGGGATGTTCGCGGCGGCGGCAGCTTCCGACATAGCAGCAGTAGCGTCCGTGTCGACCGGGTTGACGATGATGGCGTCAACGCCGGACGCGACGAAGTTCTGGATCTGGTTCAGCTGTTTTCCCACGTCGTTCTGCGCGTCCTCGACCTGCAACTCGACCCCTTCGAGCGTCTTGGCGTAATCCTGCATTCCGTTGCGTAAAACGGTGAGGAAGTTGTCGTCGAAGCGCGCCATGGAGACGCCGATATTCTCGGCCCAGGCGGCGGTGGTCAGCACCGTCGATGCGGCTAGAGCAAGCAGGATGCGTTTCATGTCTTTTCCTCCGATGTTATCTGGTTGTTCGAACGGTCTGTTCCAGCATGTTCGCGACGCCATAAATCGGCGCTGCAGTGCCTGGCACGGCAATACGATCTAGCGCGCGATTGCAAGACGGTCCCGCACAGCGACCGTGTCTCCCGCCCGGTCGGGCTTCTGTTCTGCCCGGCGTTGAGCGCCGGCGCCCTTGACGTTGGGTTAGTTGTCCGGCGGCTGGCTGCCGTTGTCAATCGCCGAGGGCGCGCGCTTGCAGGCGCGCAGGATCATGCCGCGCTCGGTTTGCAAAGCATCTCGCAGCTGGATACGTCCGTCTGGATCAGAGGTTCTCGGAGGTGTAGAGCTCGAAGGGGAGGAAGAGCTGGCGCTCTCTTTCAGCGCCGTTCTCGTCGATTGCCCGGATCATCGCCTCCGCGGCGCGCTGGGCGAGGAGCTGGACGGGCGTTGCGATGACCAGCGTGACGATGTCGTCGACGAGAGCGGCGCGGGTCGCGGATGTCAGTTCATGCACGACGACGGCCAGAGAGCCGTGGCGATCCTCCTCGCGCAGCGCGGCGATGACGCCCTCCATGCCGCCGCCGGCGACGAAGATCCCGGCGAGATCGGGATGCCGCTTCATCAGATCGAGGGTCGCCTCGTAGGCGATGCGCTCCTCCTCCAGGTTGACGATGGCGTCGAGCACCTGGAAGGCGGGCGCGTGCTCGCGAAAATAGGATCGGAAGCCGATCTCCCGCAATTCGTGACCGAGGTAACGATGGCTTCCGAGCAGGAGCCCGACCTGGCCGGCGTGACGCGCCATCCGCGCGATCGCCCATGCCGCCATCCGGCCGGCCTGGCGATTGTCGATGCCAAGGTAGCCGGCGCGATTTGGCGCCGTAAGGCCGGTGAGGAGCCCGAAGGTCGGAACGCCCCTCGCCATCAATGCATCGACCGCCTGGGTGATGCTTGGGTGGTCGACGGCGACCACCGCGACCGCGTCGGAGCGCGCGCCGACCGCGTTCAGCTTTTCAATGACGGCGCCGGGCGAGAGCCCGCTGGCGAATTCGATGATCGCGCGGCCGCGAACGCCCGGAGCGTTTTGGGCGGCATGGGTGAGAGCCGCAGCGAGGCCCTGGTAGAACTCTTTCGCCCGCTCCTGCAGCACGAAGCCCAGCGTCCGCCGCGGCGCGTCGGGCCTGACGCGTTGCTTCAGGAGATCGGTGGCGTAAAACTTGACCGACTCGGCCGCTTGCAGCACCCGGTGCGTGGTCTCCTCGCGGACCGGGTGGCGCTTGTTCAGCACCCGGTCGACTGTCGCGACGGAGACGCCGGCCGCCTTGGCGACATCGGCGATGGTCGGGCGGCCCACGGCGCTGCTCCGTCTGCGATGCACCATCAAGGCTGGGAAGCCAGTGATGATGGGATTTGCTATATTCTTTCATTCTCGCATTGTCGCTGTCAATCGAGACCGCTAGATTAGCGCAGAAGCAAAGCGCCAGCCGCGCTTCCAAGCACCTCGTCCAAAGTTGACTGGGGCGAGCTAGCCATCTCCAGGGAGAGAACAATGGTCGCCAAAGCATCAGCGCGAGATTACAGCCTGATCGGCGCCGATGGCCGCCTGGCGGTCGAAAGCGGGCTCGCCGGGGCCGAATGGTATGCCTGTCCGATCCCGCGAAAGCGGATGAAGGAGCTGATGAAGCGCCAGGATGGGCCGGCGATCCGCGACACGCTGGTGTGGTTCGGTTTCCTCGCGGCTTTCGGCGCCGGCGGTTACCTGTTCTGGGGCACCTGGTGGTGCGTGCCGTTCTTCATCTGCTACGGCGTCCTCTACGGCTCGGCTTCAGATTCGCGCTGGCATGAATGCGGGCACGGCACCGCTTTTCGGACGCGCTGGATGAACGACTGGGTCTACCAGATCGCCTGCTTCATGATCCTGCGCGAGCCCACCATCTGGCGGTGGAGCCATACGCGCCACCACACGGACACGATCATCGTCGGTCGCGACCCGGAGATCGCGGCGATGCGGCCGCCGGCGATCTTCACGCTCCTGTCCAACTTTTTCGCCCTCAGGCATACCTTCACCACGCTGGGCCGGGTGATGCTTCATACGACCGGGCGGCTCACGGAGGAGGAGAAGACCTTCGTGCCGGAGACGGAATGGCCGAACGTGGTCATGGTGGCGCGCGTCTGGACGGGGATTTTCGCGGCGGTGATCGGTTTGGCGCTCGCCGCGGGCTCCTTCCTGCCGCTCATGTTCGTCGGCCTGCCCACGATCTACGGCGGCTTCATGACGCTGTTCTTCGGTCTCACCCAGCATGCGGGGCTCGCGGAGGACGTGCTCGACCATCGCCTGAACACGCGGACCGTCTACATGAACCCGGTGTTCCGCTTCCTTTATCTCAACATGAACTACCATGTGGAACACCACATGTTCCCAATGGTGCCGTATCACGCGCTGCCGCAGCTTCACGAGGAGATGAAGCCGTACTGCCCGACGCCGTACAAGAGCACGATCGAAGCCTATCGGGAGATCATCCCGGCGGTCCTCAGGCAGCTGAAGGACCCGAGCTTTTGTGTGGTCCGCCAATTGCCGGACGGGGCGCGGTCGATCGACGACGCGCCGACGATCCGGGCGGCTCGCGCCGCGGCGTGACGCGGGCGGTTACGCCGTCGCGGGTCACCCGCGGCGCCCATCCGGGCGCCCAAGAAGTAGCTCCACCAGAGGACACCCGATGAGCGCGAACGGCTGGGTCGCCGCCTGCGAGGCCGACGAGATCGACGCGGAGGACGTGGTGCGCTTCGACCATGGCGGCCGCACCTTCGCGATCTACCGCAGCCCCGACGACCGGTATTTCGCCACGGACGGGCTCTGCACCCATGAGCAGGTGCATCTCGCCGATGGCTTGGTGATGGACGACATCATCGAATGCCCGAAGCACAATGGCCGCTTTGACTACAAGACGGGCGAGGCAAAGGGCGCGCCGGTCTGCGTGAACCTCAAGACCTATGCGGTGAAGGTCGACGGCGGGACCGTCTACATCGATCTCGGCTGACGCGCTGGCGGCGCGCGCGCTTTTGGTCGCGCTTGGCAGGATGATC
>JACCSN010000065.1 GCA_013812985.1 Hyphomicrobiales bacterium
CCGCGTCCGCTATGAGGGACCCGGGCCGCCGGGGCACGCAGGCAAGCAATATGGGCAAGCGCATTTCCGTTCATCCGTTCTGCCGCGGCGCGCTTATGCTTGCGCCCGCCGCCGCGCTGCTCCTGGCCGGGTGCCTGGCGGCCGGCGAGAAGACAGAAGCCGAGCTGCAGGCCGAGCCCGCGGACCTCACCTACAACAAGGGCCTGGCGCTCCTGAACGCCGGCGATACCAGCGAAGCTTCCAAGCGCTTCCAGGAGATTGACAAGGCGCATCCCTATTCCGAGTATGCGCGGCGTTCCAGCATGATGACGGCCTTCATCAGCTTCCGCAAAGGCGCTTATCAGGAGACCATCAACGAGGCCACGCGTTATATAACCCTCTATCCGCGCAGCCCCGACGCCGCCTACGCGCAATACCTGATCGGCGAATCGTATTTCCGCCAGATTCCGGACGTGACGCGCGACCAGGATCTGTCCAGGAAGGCCATGGAGGCGATGAGCCTCGTCATCGAGAAATACCCGGAATCCGAATATGCCGAGGACGCCAGGAAGAAGATCGACGTGGCGCGCGACCAGATCGCCGGCAAGGAAATGCAGATCGGCCGCTATTACCTGGAGCGGCGCGAGTATCTGGCCTCGGTCAACCGTTTCAGGAATGTGGTGACGAACTACCAGATGACCCGGCATGTCGAGGAGGCGCTGCTCAGGCTCACCGAGGCGTATCTGGCCCTCGGCATCGTGCCGGAGGCGCAGACGGCCGCTGCCGTGCTCGGCCATAACTTCCCTGACAGCCCCTGGTACCAGGACAGCTATGCGCTCCTGGTGAAGGGCGGCGTCCGGCCCGAGGAGAACAAGGGTTCTTGGATGTCGCGGATTTTCCGCGGCGAGGACGCCGAGGAGGCTTAGGCCTCCCAACCGCCGGCCATGCTGGCGAACCTTGCCGTCCACGACATCGTCCTGATCGACCGGCTGGGGATCGACTTCGACGCCGGCCTGACCGTGCTCACCGGCGAGACGGGCGCCGGCAAATCCATCCTGCTCGATGCGCTGTCGCTGGCGCTCGGGTCGCGCGGCGACAATGCGCTGGTTCGCGCCGGGGCCGATCGAGGCCAGGTCACCGCTACATTCGAGCCGCCCGCCGGTCATCCGGTCCATGCCGCGCTGGCGGAGAACGGGATCACGACGGACGGCGCGGTCATCCTCAGGCGCATGCAGACGCGCGACGGCAAGACCCGCGCGTTCATCAGCGACCAGCCGTGCAGCGTGGCGCTGCTGCGGGAGGTCGGCGCGATGCTCGTTGAAATCCACGGCCAGCACGACGACCGCGCGCTGGTGAGCGGCGAGGAGCACCGTCGGCTGCTCGACGCCTTCGGCCGGCTCGAAGCCGACGCAGCGGAGGTCGCATCCCGCACCCGCGCCCTCCGGGACATCGAGGCGGAGGCGGAACGGCTCAAGGCGGGGCTCGATTCCGCCGAGCGCGAGGCGGATTTCCTGCGCGCGGCGGTGACGGAGCTTGAGGCGCTGGCGCCGGAACCGGGGGAGGAGACGAGCCTCGCCGAGCGCCGGCATTTCCTGATGCGGGCGGAGAAGATCGCCGGCGATCTCGACGAGGCTTACGCGCTCATTGGCGGCGACGCATCGCCGGCGCCGGATCTCGTCGGGCTGGCGCGGCGGCTCGACCGCAAGTCCGCGGACATGCCCGGTCTCCTGGACGGGACTCTCGATGCCCTGAACGCCGCTCTCGACAATCTGGAGGAGGCGCGGCGCGGGCTCCAGGAGGCGATGCGGAACTGTGAATTCGACCCGCTGGAGCTGGAGCGCACCGAGGAGCGGCTCTTCGCGCTTCGCGCCGCCGCGCGCAAATACAACGTCCCGGTCGACGATCTCCCCACGGTGGCGGCTGAATCGTCCGCTCGCCTCGCCGAAATCGACTTTGGCGGCGAGCGGCTCGTGGCGCTCGGGCGCGCCCTGCAGCAGGCGGGCGCGGATTATCGGGCGGCAGCGCGGACCCTGTCGGACCGCCGAGCGGAAGCGGCCAGCGCCCTGGAAGCAGCCGTCAACGCCGAGCTCCCCGCGTTGAAGCTGGAGGCGGCGCGCTTCATCGTGGCGCGCGCGGTGGACGAGAGCGCCGTCGCGCCGGACGGCTTCGACACGATCGCCTTCCACGTCCGCACCAATCCGGGCACGGCGCCCGGCCCGCTCATGAAAGTGGCCTCGGGCGGCGAGCTGTCGCGCTTCCTCCTGGCGCTCAAGGTGGCGCTGGCCGACCGTGGCTCGGCGCCGACGCTCGTCTTCGACGAGATCGATGCCGGCGCCGGGGGCGCCGTGGCCGAGGCGATCGGCCGGCGGCTGGCGCGCCTGGCGGAGCGGGTGCAGGTGCTCTCCGTCACCCACGCCCCCCAGGTGGCCGCGCATGCGCGCACCCATCTCCTCATCTCCAAGAGCGAGATCGAGGGCGGGGCGCGGGTGGCGACTTATGTGGCGCCGGTCGCCGGGCCGGCGCGGCGCGAGGAAATCGCGCGCATGCTCGCAGGCGCGACGATTTCGGACGAGGCGCGGCGGGCGGCGGAGCGGCTGATGGCGGGAGTTGACGCGTGAGCGGGGCGGATGTGACGCCGGTCGATGCGCTCACCGAAGCGGAGGCCAGGGCGGAGCTCGCCCGGCTCGCGCAAGAGATCGCCGAGCACGACCGCCGTTATCATGGGGAAGACGCCCCCTCGATTTCCGACGCCGCCTACGACGCGCTCAGGCTGCGGAACGCGGCGATCGAGGCGCGCTTCCCGGAACTTGCCCGCACCGATTCGCCCTCGGGCCGGGTCGGGGCCAAGCCCTCGGGCCGCTTCCGAAAAGTGCGGCACACGATCCCGATGCTGTCGCTCGACAACGCCTTCGCCGACGGGGACGTGGCGGAGTTTCTCGGGCGCGTCCGCCGCTTCCTGCGGCTCTCCGCCGACGACGCGCTGGCGCTGACCGCCGAGCCAAAAATCGACGGCCTCTCCGCCTCGCTTCGCTACGAATACGGCGAGCTGGTGCTCGGCGCCACGCGCGGCGACGGGACGGAAGGCGAGGACGTGACGCCGAACGTCCGCACGATCGCTGAAATCCCTCAAAGGCTGCCGAAAGGCGCGCCGGACGTGGTGGAGGTGCGCGGCGAAGTTTACATGAAGCACGCCGATTTCGCCGAGATGAATGCGCGCGAGGCGGCGAAGAGCGGCCGCGTCTTCGCCAATCCGCGTAGCTCGGCGGCGGGCTCGCTCAGGATGCTCGACCCGAAGATCACCGCGTCGCGCCCGCTGCACTTTTTCGCCTATGCCTGGGGCGAGATCAGCGCCTACCCGGCCGGCACGCAATACGGGATGCTGGAGGCGTTTGCCGCCTGGGGTTTTCGGACCAGCCCGCTGACGGAGCGCTGCGCCAGCCTGGAAGAGGCGCTGGCCTTCCACGACCGGATGGAGGCGGCGCGCGCCTCGCTCGGCTACGACATCGACGGCGTCGTCTACAAGGTGGACGACCTCGCGCTGCAGCGGCGGCTCGGCTTCGTGTCGCGCGCGCCGCGCTGGGCCATCGCGCACAAATTCGCGGCGGAGCAGGCGACGACGGTTCTGGAGGCGATCGAGATCCAGGTCGGCCGCACCGGATCGCTCAGCCCGGTCGCCCGGCTGAAGCCGGTGACGGTCGGCGGCGTCGTGGTCGCCAACGCCACCCTCCACAACGAGGACTACATCAAGGGCGTCGGCAATGACGGGCGCCCGCTGCGCGACGGCAAGGACATCCGCGTCGGCGATACGGTGACGATCCAGCGGGCGGGCGACGTCATCCCGCAGATCGTCGATGTGAATCTTTCCGAGCGCCCGCCGGAGGCGGAACCTTACGAGTTCCCGACGACCTGCCCGGAATGCGGCAGCGACGCGGTGCGCGAGAACGGCGAATCGGTCCGCCGCTGCACCGGCGGGCTGATCTGCCCGGCGCAGGCGGTGGAGCGGCTCCGGCACTTCGTCGGGCGCGACACCTTCGATATCGAAGGGCTCGGGGCGAAGCAGGTCGAGGCGTTTTACCGCGACGGCCTGATCCGGCATCCCTCCGACATTTTCAGGCTCCGGCCCGAAATGCTTGCCGGCCGGGAAGGCTACGGCGCGACCTCGATAGGCAACCTGATCCGTGCCATCGACGAGCGCCGCGAGGTGGACCTCAACCGCTTCATCCACGCTTTCGGCATCCGCCATGTTGGCGAGACGAACGCGCGGCTGCTTGCCCGCCATTTCGGCGCGTTCGAGGCGTTTCGCATCACGGCCGCGGCGGCGGCCGGCGGCGACGAACAAGCCTGGGCCGAGCTGACCGGCATCGAGGGGATCGGCCCGGTCGTGGGCGAGGCCATCGCGCAGTTCTTCCGCGAGGAGGGGAACGGCGAGGAGGTCGACCGCCTTCTGGCCGAGGTCACGCCGCGCCCGATGGAGGCGGTGGCGGTGAGCTCCCCGGTGGCCGGCAAGACTGTCGTTTTCACCGGCGCGCTGGAAAAGATGACGCGCGAGGAGGCCAAGGCGATGGCGGAACGGCTCGGCGCCCGCGTGGCCGGGTCCGTGTCCGCGAAGACGAATCTTGTAGTGGCCGGGCCGGGCGCCGGCTCCAAGCTGAAGAAGGCGGCCGAGCTTGGGATCGAGGTGATCGACGAGGATGCGTGGCTGGCGCGGGTGGGTTGAAATCTCCTAGCTTTCTTGGGATCACCCGCGCACGTAACCGGCCCATTGTCGCCAGTGACCATTATATGGTACACACAAGACGTGAACCGTGATAACGGAGACGCCGAGGAAAGTACCAGTTGTCTTCTACCGGACGCGTAACGGGGCCGAAACCGTGCGGGACTGGCTCAGAGGCTTGGCCCCAGCCGAACGAAGCATCATTGGGCAGGACTTGATGCGTCTGCAGTATCGCTGGCCGGTGGGGATCCCGCTGTGTCGGTCCATAAGTCAGGGAATCTGGGAGCTGCGGAGCAATTTGCACGGCAACAGAATTGCGCGCGTGCTGTTTGGATTCGTAGACGGGCGGTTGGTGGCGCTCCACGGCTTTATCAAGAAAACGCAAAAAACGCCCAACGGCGATATTGCCTTGGCAATAAAGCGTAGGCGTGAATTCCAGCAATAGGACATCGCATGGCGGAGAGAGAGCTACGCAGCCCCGACGAGCTTTCGACCCTTGACGTGTTTCTGGACGAGGAAGGCACCCTGGAAAAATTTCAGGCTGCAGCAATAAAGGAAGTCTTGGCCTGGCAGATCGGCGAGGCAATGAAGGCAGAGAAGCTTTCTCGCAAGGACCTCGCTGAACGGATGGGGACGAGCCGTAGCCAGATCAGCCGATTGCTCGATCCGAATGATGGCAATGTGACGATAAACACATTGCAGCGTGCGGCCGAGATCATTGGTCGGAAAGTGCGGCTGGAACTCGTCTGATCGATGTTGCGGAGCGACTGATCGGGTCACGCCGGCTGATCGTAGCTATCGTAATATGAACAGGACCGGTCAGCCGCCCTGATTATGTCGAGTCCCGCCCAATCCGCCTCTCCCGTCGAGTCCGCGCCGCCATCCACCTTCATGCACGGCCTGCGCGACATCGCGCCGGTGATGCTCGCCACCGTGCCCTTCGGCCTGGTGTTCGGGGCGCTGGCAACGAAGGAGGGCTTGTCAATCAGCGAAAGCCTCCTCATGAGCGGGCTCGTCTACGCCGGGTCATCGCAGTTCGTCGCGCTGGAATTCTGGGCGCACCCGCTGCCGTTCTGGACGATCCTGTTCTCGGTGCTGGCGGTGAACCTCCGCCACGTTCTCTACAGCGCGGCGCTGGGGCGGAAGATGGGCCATTGGTCGCCGGCCGCCCGGCTGTCCGGCTTCGCGCTCCTGGTCGATCCGACCTTCGCGATCGCCGACCTGAAAGGCGGCCCGCGCTTGAGCGCGGCGTATTACTTCGGCCTGTCGCTGCCGCTTTATGTCAACTGGATCGTCATGACCGCGTTGGGCGCGATCTTCGGCAGCCTGATCCGGCGGCCGGAAGCTCTTGGCCTCGATTTTGTGGTGACCGCCTATTTCATCTATCTGGTGGTCGGGTTCCGCCAGCGCCCGAATGCTTTCGCGATCGTCCTGGCCAGCGGCGCGGGCTCGATGCTCGTCTACTTCAGCGCCGGCCCGCCCTGGCATATCGCCGGCGGCGCGGCCGCCGGGATGGCCGCGGCGGCGGCTCTGACAGGCTGGCGGAGCGCGCCGGCATGACGGACGAGCTTGCGGCGATCGTGCTGATCGCCAGCCTCGGCCTCGCCACCTACGGGACCCGGATCGCCGGCCATCTGGTGCTGTCGCGCTTCGACCGCCTGGATCCGCGCATCGACGCGGCGCTCGACGCCGTCCCCGCCGCGGTCATGACTGCCATCGTCGCGCCGCTCGCGCTGACCTCCGGCTTGGCGGAAGCGCTGGCCGCCGGGGTCACCGTGATGGCGTCGTTCCGCCTGCCGATCCACTGGACACTGGTCATTGGAACCGGCGCGGTGATAGCGCTGCGGGCGCTCGGTCTCTGATGCCGAGCGGCTCGGACCTGGGTGGCGTCTGTCTGTATTCGCCGAGACCGGCCTGCTGGAGGCAATTCCCTGGGCTCGAGCGCCAAGTCAACACAGCGGTCGAGCAACATCGAGGTGATCGATGAGAATACGTGCTCGAAAGCAGCGACTCGCTAGTCGCAACCAGCGACCGCGGTCCGCGCGCCAAGCCGCAGGCTGCCGGGCTTCGGCATTTTGCGCGGCGTGGCGGTTCGATCCCACCCGGACTCGATCATCGCCTCGACCACGTCGCCGATCTGGTCCGGCGCGATGCCGATATCGCGGAGCTGGGAAGCGGGGAAGCCGCCGAGAATCCGAACGGCGGAGCGTCGCGCGCTTCCCTTGCGAAAAGTGTCGAGCAGATCGAACAACGTGGACATCGAGCTCTCCTGAGGGTTGAACGCGGCTCATGGCCGAGGGCGGCGCGTCTTGTCGATCCCGAGATAGGCGCGTCTCTGCGGCTGGTCGAACGAAACGGTTGCGTGGTAGCTTGAACAGGAATCATGCTGGACTGCCTGTCTTGGCAACCTCTCGTTTACCTTTGCTGCCGCCGCTCCACGCGCTCCGCGCATTCGACGCCGCGGCCCGTTTCGGCCGCTTCCGGGAGGCGGCGTCCGCGCTCGGGCTGTCGGAATCGGCAATCAGCCATCAGGTGAAACGGCTGGAGGATTACCTCGGCGTCGCGCTGTTCGAGCGCACCGGCAATTCCGTGACGCTCACGCCCGCCGGGCGAAGCTATTTTGGGGAGATCGATCCGGCCTTCGTTCGGATACGCAGGGCGACGGAGGAGGTCAGAGGGCCGAGCAGCATCGCGCGGGTGTCGATTACGGCGCCCGGGACGCTTGCCACATCCTGGCTCATTCCGAAATTGAGCAGCCTGGAAGCGCTTCATCCGGAGATCAGCCTTCAGCTGATCACGACCGAGCGGGTCCTCGATCTGCGCCGCGAGCAGATCAACCTGGCGATCCGCTATGGGCGCGGGCCCTGGAGCGGCATGGCCGCGGAGCGCCTCTTGGCCGAGCAGGCCTTTCCGGTCTGCGCGCCCGGCCTGTTGAGCGATGAGCAGAGGCGGCGGCCGGAGGAGGCGCTGAGCGCCGTCCGGCTCATCGTCAACGATACGGTTCCGACGGAATGGCAGTCCTGGGCGCAGGCGCACGGCCTCGAAGCTCCGGCGCTGCGCGGCGTCCTCGTCCTGCACGCCTCCGATCAGGCGCTTGGCGCGGCAGTCGAGGGCCTCGGGATGGCGATGGGCCGCCGCCCGATGGTGGACCGCCTCCTCGACGAGGGCCGGCTCGTCGCCCCGTTCGGCTCGTCGGATTGGAGCGGCGCCGCTTATTTCCTCCTTTATCCGGAGGAGGTCGAGCTGTCGGTCCCAACGCGAAAGGTGGCGCGCTGGCTGCGCGACATTGCGTCGGCGGAGGCCGCGAATGCCGGCTCGGCCTGAGCCACGCGGCAAGGTCAGCGCGGGTGACGTTCTCCCCCTGTCCTGCGAGAGGAAACGGCTTGTGCAGCACGTGCGACAACACTGCCGCGGGGATAGAAAGCGGCAAGATAGGCTTCCGGCGCGAAAATTTGTCCCCGCCCCGAAAACCTCGCTTACACTCCCCCATGCCGCCTTTCGCTGGAGGGTCCGTGTCGACCGGAGCGTCATGGGAAGGGCGGGCGGCCCCGCGGCATGCCGGCTTCCGAACCGGCGTGACTCGGTCAGCCCCGACACTCCGCCCGACCGGCACTAGGACCGGTCTGCGGCTCGTTGTCCGCCGTAAACCTGCCGGAGGTGCTGCGCGCACCGGCAGGCGGAGAGCTGGAGGACCGGGGTTGAAAAAGCCGCGCGGGGCGCTCTCGAAGCGCCACCTTCTACTTGTTGCGAGGTGTTTCGTCAGCGCCCCGCTCCCTCCGATGTGTGGGGGATACACAGGGCCGTCACGGTGAGGCGCTTTGCCGAGCAAAGCCTCGAACCACCCGGCCGAGCTCTTTGAACCCCTCGGGCCGCTCCGGCCGCGGGCCGATGAAGCGCGCCCTGAAACCTGGCGACCGTCTGCCGATGGCTGCGTGTCTGTCTTGCGATCGAGACAGATGTGTATTACAACCGAGTCCATGAAAACTCTCACAGTTCGCTTGCCTGAGCCGCTGGCCGCCGAGATCGAAGCTGAATCGCAGTCGCGCCGAATCTCCAAATCCGATGTGGTGCGGGAGCGGCTGCAGCGCGCACCGAGTCAGTCGCCCACTGATCCGCTAGCGTCCATCCGCGACCTGATCGGCTCGGTGGACGGAGGCCCACCCGATTTGAGCGCCCGCAAGAAGCACTATTTGCGGGAATGGGGCTTTGGCCGCAACCAGCGTCCTCGTTGATACCAGCTTCTTGGTGGCGTTTCTCGATCAACGGGACGCCCACCACACATGGGCAGCGGCACAGGGGCCGTTATTCGCGCCGCCCTGGCAGACATGTGAGGCTGTGCTTGCAGAGACCTTCTATCTGCTGGGGCAGCGGGGCGCCGCCGCGCTGACCGCTCTGCTTCGCCGTCGCGCCTTGTTTACTCCGTTCGATTTCAGCCGAGAGCAGGAAACGGTGTTGGCGCTGATGCGGAAATACGCAAACGTTCCGATGAGCCTCGCTGATGCTTGCCTCGTCCGTATGACCGAGACACATGCTGATCCGGTCGTCCTCACAACAGACGCGGATTTTAGCATCTACCGTCGTCACAGCCGCCAAGTCGTTCCGTGCATCATGCCCGGCTGATCGCCATCCGCTGAAAAAGGCACGGCTGCAAAAGAACGGCGCCGCGGACTACCGGGGCCGAACATCGGGGGACTGTTGGACCGGCGTGCATCATTCGCGGAAGCCGAGCCGCTCGCCTAGTATCAGGTAATTCAAGGAATTCTCGAAAATGTCAGTCGCCGAATCTTCGCGTCGCGAGTCAGGGCAGGATTTCATCCGCGACATCATCCGCGCCGACCTCGAATCCGGCCGCCACGATCGCGTCGTCACCCGCTTCCCGCCGGAGCCGAACGGCTATCTGCATATCGGCCACGCCAAGTCGATCTGCCTGAATTTCGGCGTGGCAGAGGAGTTCGGCGGCCATTGCAGCTTGCGCTTCGACGACACCAACCCGACGAAAGAGGAGCAGGAATATATCGACGCGATCGAGCGCGATGTCCGCTGGCTTGGCTTCGATTGGGGCGAGCACCTCCACCACGCCTCGGACTATTTCGATGAGCTTTACGAGTGGGCCGAATGCCTGATCCGCTCCGGAAAGGCCTACGTGGACGATCAGAGCCAGGAGGCGATGCGCGCCGCCCGCGGCACGCTGACCGAGCCGGGGGTGGACAGCCCCTTCCGCGAGCGCAGCGTGGAAGAGAATCTCGACCTTTTTCGCCGCATGCGGGCAGGCGAATTCGCCAACGGCGCGCGGGTGCTCCGAGCGAAGATCGACATGTCTTCGGGCAACATCAATCTGCGCGACCCCGTGCTCTACCGCATTCTCGACGCCGACCATCCACGCACCGGCGCGCGATGGCGCATATACCCGAGCTACGATTTCGCCCACGGCCAGTCCGACGCGATCGAGGGTGTCACGCATTCCCTCTGCACGCTCGAATTCGCCGACCATCGTCCGCTTTACGACTGGTTCATCGAGAACCTTCCCGTGCCGGCGCGGCCGAGGCAGCACGAGTTCGCGCGGCTCAATCTCAGCTCCACCGTGCTGTCCAAGCGCATCCTCACGGAGCTGGTTCGAAGCGGCCATGTCGCCGGCTGGGACGACCCCCGCATGCCGACGCTCGCCGGCCTCCGCCGTCGCGGCGTGCCGCCCGAGGCCATTCGCGATTTCATCGGGCAGATCGGGGTTGCTAGGGCCGACAGCCTGGTCGACATCGCCATGCTCGATCATGCGATCCGCGACGTGCTGAACAAGAATGCGCTCCGCCGCATGGCGGTGCTTCGCCCGCTCAAGGTCGTCATCGAGAACTATCCGGAAGACCTTGTGGAGGAACTGCAAGCCGTCAACAACCCGGAGGATGCGGCCGCCGGTTCGCGGGCGGTGCGCTTCGGCCGCGAGATCTACATCGAGCGCGACGATTTCATGGAGAACCCGCCGAAGAAATACTTCCGCCTGTCACCCGGGCAGGAAGTCCGCCTCCGCTATGCTTATTTTCTTAC
>JACCSN010000092.1 GCA_013812985.1 Hyphomicrobiales bacterium
GCGCTCGGCGCTGCTCGTCTATTCCCGCAACATCCTCCTGCTCTCGCTGGTGATCTCGATGATCACCGCGACGCTGGTCTACGCGGCGCTGAGATTTCACATTGTCCGCCCCATGCAGCGGCTGTCAGCCAGCATCATGGCGTTCTCCACGGCGCCGGAGAAACCGGCGAGCATCATCGTGCCGAGCGGGCGGGGCGACGAGATCGGTGCGGCCGAGGAGCGCCTGGCCGAGATGCAGACGGCGCTGCGCGACATGCTCGCTCAAAGGCGGCACCTCGCCGATCTCGGCCTCGCGGTGTCCAAGATTAACCACGATTTGAGGAACATCCTGGCGTCCGCACAGCTGTTTTCCGACCGCATCGGGGCGGTGGAGGACCCGCTCGTGAAGCGTTTCGCCCCGAAGGTGGTCCGCGCCATCGACAGGGCGATCAGCTACACCCAATCCGTGCTCGCCTACGGCCAGGCGACGGAGGCGCCGCCGCTGCGTCAGCTGCTTTCGCTGTCGCGTCTGGTGGACGATGTCGCCGACGTGCTCGCCTTGCCCGGCCATGAACGCGTCCACTGGGAGAATCGCGTGGCCGACGACGTCGAGGTGGACGGCGATCCCGAGCAGCTCTTCCGCGTGCTCATGAACCTGTGCCGCAACGCGGTGGAGGCGGTCTGCGAAGGGGACGACCCCGCGGTGATCCGCAGGGTGTGGGCCGAAGGCGAGCGCCGCGGCGGCGTCGCGCTGCTCAGGATCTGTGATACCGGGCCAGGTGTGCCGCAAAAAGCCCGCTCGCATCTGTTCCAGCCTTTCCAGGGATCCGGCCGGCGCGGCGGGACCGGGCTCGGCCTAGTGATCGCGGCGGAGATCGTCCAGGCGCATGGCGGCGAGATCAGGCTCGTCGATCGGCCCGGCGCCGGCGCCGTCTTCGAGGTCACAGTGCCCGACCGCCCCGTGAGCCTCGACGCGCGCCGCCAGGCTCGAGGCTCTTAGCGGACCGCGGAGGCGGCTTCGTCGGCAAGAAGAAACGCGCCTCCTGGACACACCGATGGCGTCCTTCACGCCGCTTGCAATGGCCCGATGGAGCGATTAGGTGTGCCGAGCCTTAAGCGGAACGTCCGCCTTTACGGCGAAGCGCCCGTAGCTCAGCTGGATAGAGCACCAGACTACGAATCTGGGGGTCGGGAGTTCGAATCTCTCCGGGCGCGCCAGGCTTTACTCGCCGACGAGCCGACCTGGCGGGAATGCCGTCAGTCGCCGCCGTCACGGCCCTTGCTGCTCACTCCGCCCCGAGGCTCGCGGGGCTTAGCCATTCCTCTTGCCTGCTCGCCAACCGTCGGCGCACATGGTGGTAGAGCGCGACATCCTTCCAATTGAGCTTGCTGATCGTCTCATGGAGAGATTGCGTCACCTCAACTCCGTTGTCGTCCGTGGGCGGAGTTTGCCGTTCGTGCGCGGTCGGCAGCCGGTTTTGGGCCGAACATGCGGAAGATCACGTTGACGGAAATCCCTTTCACAAAGAGTTCCTGGAGCGCTACCCGGGATAGGGCCGCCTCGCTCGTGCAAGCTCGCTGCCGAAGGCTGAACCCGCCGTCTTGGGCACGTGGACGAACATCAGGAGATGGTCGTCCCCGCGCTCCTCGTCGATGAAGGCCTGCAGCGGCAGCACCTCCAGGGAACCGAACATGATTCGTGGCTAACTTGCGAAACGGGACGGGAATTGCCGGGAGCGACAGGCTGTAGGAACTGCGTCATCAAGGGCTCCCCCGCTCTGACGCGAGTGTAAATCGAAACGCGCGGAACAGGGCCCAGGACCAGTTCGCGACAGCTGAATGGGCGATACATGAGCCAAGCAACAGATCCGCCTTGCCGGACAACGGCCGGTCCAGATGGTGATGCACGTGGCCCCAGCCCCTCGGCGGCAGCAGAAGCCACTCGCCGAGCGCCGCGGCGGGATCGGCCAAGGACCGGGCGTGACCGGCAGGCAAAAGCGCCAGCGCAAAACCAAGGGTCGGCGCGGAGGGATGCGACACGTTGACCGCCGCGCTCACAGACGAGACATTCTTGACGTCCAGGCCCTCCAGGATGCCGATGACGATGCCGAGCGCCGAGGGGTGCACGAGAACAGCGTTCTCGTTGTGCCAGTAGGTGACTTCGATGAAGTTCTCCGCGTCCGGAGGGGCGCGCAGCTTGCGCGGTCTGGGAAGATCGCCCGGCATCAGCAAGGCGGTGCGGCGCGCGGTCGCCCTCTCAGATAAGATGTGACGCGAGGGGGCCGGCAATGTCGTGCGAGCGAGCCCCTTCCAAACCTTGAGCGCCAGCACCCGATCGCCTGTCGGGCGCCCGTCCAGAGTCGGAACAAACTGCTCGAGCGGACTCATCGCGCCAAGGGCGAGAGCGACGGTCTGGCCCGCATTCGCCCCGATGCGGATCCGGAGCGCGCAGTCCTTGTCGAAGCTGTCGATTCCGCTGTCGAACTGAAACCGATTGTCGCCCAATCCGCACTCCGAAAGCGGGCGGCGCGTCGCGGCGACGAGGGGGGCGCCGGCGAGGTCGATGAGATCAAGCTCGACGGCGCCGCTCGGGTCGTCGGGGAGAGCGGTGAACTGGAGGTCAACCGCCACAAGCGCGCGGCAGGAGACGGGCAGACGCTGCAGGATCTCACTCTGGCCGGCGTCGGCCGGCGCCTCGCTCGCCAACACGTTCGGCGTAGCCGACAACCGACCCTGGACGCTCAGTTCGCTTGTCTCCGCGACGGTTTCGTATGCCAGGAAAAAGCGCGGTGCTCCCAGGGAATACAGGAAGTCCTCAACATCCGTGAAATTGCGCTGCAGATCCATGAAGTCCCGCCGGATGCGAGCCGACGCCTGCCGCTCCAGCGCCGCCGAGCGCTCCGCGGAGGTCATGCGTGCGTAAACCCGTTGGGCGATCCAGCCGAGGATCGGATCGCCGCGGATGTCGTGGCAGTCCAGCATCAGGAATGGAATATCCAACGCCCGCGCTTGCTCCCGCGCTTTCTCCCTTATCTCCAAGGAGGACGATGCGGATACGATCACGCCGAGCACAGTGTGGTTCAGAACATCCATTGACGCGGTCGGCGCCGGGACGTCCTGCGATGCTTCGATCAGACGCGCATGCGCGTCCAGCCATTCGTCAAGGTTGATCAGGGCCAGCGGGATGCCGGTGGACTGCGAAATCAAGCCCAGGAGTTCCGGGGAAGCGACGATGCTGAGGGAAGGAACAGCGGCGAGAGCAGGCGAATGCGCTTCGTTCAAGCGTGCTTCCATCGGCATCTCTGGCAGGGCAAAACCTGCCCGCATTCAAGGCTTGAGGCGAGATTCTGAACCATCTGGCGCAAATGCGCAACAGACCCCAGCGATCCCAGTGGAGAGGATTCCGCTTCGCAAGGAGCGCCGGCGGCGTCCAGCTTCCGAGCGGCCCCGCCGCTCCTTGCCTCGTCTCCGGCGAGCGCCGGAGGCCGCATTGCGCGGCCGCCCCTTGCCCCTTATACCGCCCGCAACATCACCCGCAATCGGGAGAGCCGCTGCATGGATCATGTGAAGTTCGTTATCCTGAGTTCCGCAAGAAGCGGTACGTCTCATCTCAGTGTCACATTAGCGAACACGCAAAGCATATATTGTCACGGGGAAATATTCCATGCTGATATCACTTGGCACATCAAAGAGGAATACAAGGCGGAGCGCGATGTTGGCCTGCGGGACAGAGACCCTATCGCTTATGTAGAGGACATTTATTCTTTCTGCCCGCCGGGAAACACGCATGTCGGGTTCAAGTTGTGGCGGAGCCAGGCGCCAGAGGCGTGCGATTCCATTTTGCGGGATGCGAGCGTTCGCAAGATCATTCTTGAGCGAGAGAACAGGCTTGCGGCTTATTCATCCGGGGCCAAAGCCCAGACGAGCGGGATCTGGAACCTCGTCGAGGGCCGGAAGCCAAACGCGGCCTATGCGGCACGGAGCATAGAGACGTTCAATGCCGCGGGGTTTCTCAATTTCGTCAAAACGCAGGACGATCTGTTTCGTTACTACAGCCGAAACGCCAACGGCCCGGCGATCCGTGTGACCTACAATGACGTGGTCGACAATTCAGCATACGAAACCTCCCTTAGGTTTCTCGGGCTCGCCATGCCGGATGAGCGCCCGCGCGGAAAGACAAAGCTCAATTCCAGCGACATCCTTTCCCGGTTCGCGGAATCGGAGAGAGCGAAGGTTGTCAAAACCGTGACCGAGGCAGGCCATCCCGAGTGGCTGGCCGAGGCTTAGGTCGGTCGCGGGTAACCGGCGCGCCTTGCGGTTTCGGCGATAAGATGGGCGAATTCCCGCGACGCTCGGCAATCTTGCCAGCATAGGTATCGAGGCTGCGGCGTCCTGAACCGCGCTGGCTGGCGTTGACAACGCGGTGGGGTATTGCACTTGGCCGCGCCTTCTGCTCGACCCCCAAGAAGTTCAGCAGCCGATCAAGATCCCTGTCGAACGTCTCGATACGAGACGCGATCACCCGATCCGGATGCGCCATCTCCAGATCGAGGTAGTAGTCTGTCGAATTCGCCCAGGAAGCGCTGTATTTCGCATACATCCGATCCAATGTCAGCTCGTCGCCGGAATCGACCGCGGCTTGCATGCGATGGAAGTTCCAAGCGAAGATTGAGCTTTCGACCGTGAGATTCGGATCGCGTAGCGTGTGAACGATCCTAGCTTCCGGAAAACGCTCGCGGCGGCGGAGCGACCGTTTGGCCGGCCAGGCTTGCTGTAGTGGTCCGAATGTCCGTTCCGGCGGCAACTTGCAGGGGCGTCGATCCACTGCCCTGCTTTTTGTGGGCGATCGCCGACCGGATTCGGGTGACGAGCTCGACGGTGGATTCGGACCAATCGTATCGCCTCGCGCCGGCCGCCCGCGACATGCGAGCGAGCAGCGGCCGGTCGATGGACAGGTTGCGAAGAACCAGGATCATCTCACGAACGCAATCCACATCGGAGACGAGGAAGCCGGTCTCACCGTCGATGATCGCTTCCCGGTTCGCCCCGACATCGGTCGCGATGACGACGCAGCCGCAACGCTGCGCCTCCAGGATGGTGAGCGGCAAACCCTCGAACCGCGAAGGCAGCAGGAGGATGTCGGCCGAAGCGTAAAGCTCGG
>JACCSN010000117.1 GCA_013812985.1 Hyphomicrobiales bacterium
GAGGGCGAAGGTTGCAGTTGCTCCGACCAAGACGACGATCGACGCAGCCAAGAAACCCGAAAACGTCAAGGCCCGCTGGTCAGCTGCAATCGCGGCTGACAGCTGCGCACCTAGAAAGGCCCGGCACTAAGGGCCAGTCCGGCAAAGGATCGGGCGGAAAAGGCAGCGGATCAACCAAAGGCGGAAAAGGCGGCAAGAGCAAGTAGCTGCGTGCAGCGATCGACTCCAGACGCCGGCTCTATTCAGGCCGGGACAGTTCCTTCGTCTCACGGCCCGCCTTCCGCTGCCGCTCCGGCCGCTTCCGAGGTATGTCCTTCATCTGAGTGCGGGGCTTCATAGCCCCGCGTAGCGCAGCCTCGACGCGCCGTTGCGTCTCTTGCTCGTCAAACTTTTCATCTTGGCTCATGTCTGAATAATATGCCGAAGCGGTCGAAACGCAAAAACCTCAAGCCGCCTGGCCGCTGCATCTTCTGCGGAGAGTTCGGCGTTACCAAAGAGCATATATGGGGCCGGTGGATTCGCCATCATTTGCCGCCCGCAAGCAACCATACCAGACATACTGTAAGCTTGGATATCGTGGAAACGGGAAGGGTTCTTCGGCTTCAGAAGAGGGGAAGACTTCATCGCAACGGCGATTTCTTTTCCCACCAACTACGTATCGTATGCTTTTCCTGCAACAACATTTGGATGCGCGAACTGCAGGAAAAAGCGAAGCCGTATCTGTTGCGTCACATCGCCGGGGAATGGCCCGATTTGGAGCCGGGCGGGCAAGCGGCGATTGCCGCTTGGGCAACAATGGTCACCATGGTCATCGAGTTTGCTGACCCGAGGACAATCGGCGTCAATCCCGCACAGCGACTATGTTTCAAACTAACCCAGTCCCCTCCGCCGAACTGGTTTACGTGGGTAGGCAACTATGAGGGCAAGATGTGGGGCCGAGTCTTCAACCACTTTGGCATCGACGGAAATGTCTTCCGCTCAGCCGAGAACGTCCCAACGTCCGGTGCTCTGACCCCACTTTTCAACGCTCAATCGACGGCCTTTGTCATCGGGAATCTTTTCGTGCTGACGTTCAGCACTGCCCGGCCCGCCTTTGAACTCGACCCACAGGCGTTCGCCAGCGCTTGGGGCCTGCGGCTCATCTGGCCCACTGCCGGAGAGACCATCTATCCCCCCGATACCGTGCTCAGCGATATCGCGGCCGACCAAGTCAGCCGAATGTTCGTTCCGCCTGCGGCTAGAGGGATGGCACGCCCCGCCTGGGTTACCACCCCCTGACCTCAAATCTGCCGGCCTGTCGACCATAGGAACTATTCCCTGTCGGTTGTGGTGTCAACCTGATAATTGGGATTATCTTCCTATATCAACACGGGAATGCATGCGGGGATAGGCGCGAGCCTCCTGCCGCCAGCGCAGGCGGAATCTTATCCCCGCGCTCCCAGGCGGAGCGATCATCCCTTCCGGAAAGGAAGGAATGAGAGATGATCCAACACAGAGAATTGGGCCGCGAATCAGGCTTGAGCCGCCGATCGAGCCTCGCCAGATCGGCCGGGCGCGCCATGGCCGGCGCAGTCAGGGCGGGCGCCGGAAGTTACGACCGCAGGCGCGATCTGCCGGGGCTGATCCGCTGGGATCCGTTCACGGGAATTTCAGCGAACGCGGCCGGGTCGGCGGAGATCGTCGCGCGCCTGGAACGGGCGCTCCGCGCCGAGCGGAACCGGGCGCGCGCCGGCCACTGGACCTACGACCTCAACCGCCACATCGCGCTTCGTCAGGCCTACATGGCCGAGCGCGAGCGGCTTGTCGCCTTGACACGCTGGCGATGGGCAGCCGCGCCAACGTCCAGCGGCTGACAGCTGGCAACCTCCCCTCGAGGGCCCCTCGAGGGGAGGTCGAGAGCGGCGAAGCCGCCCCGGGAGGGGGCGTGCCGAACTCCGCGCATGCGGTTATCTGAAAAACGCCAAGGCCAGCTACATCCAGCAAACTCGGCCAACAAAGCCAAGATCTGCTGGGATCGCCGCCGCCCACCCCCTCCCGACCGCCGCCGGCGGCGGCGCTCCACCTCCCCTCAGGAGGGGGAGGTTACGGCAACGCTTTTCGCGTGGCGGTCGAGCATCGCTCCGCCAGCTGAGCGTCAGCTCAGGCTGCGCTTCTGCCCGAGGCCCATCTCCTTGGCCAGGCTGGAGCGCGCCTTGGCGTAGTTCGGCGCCACCATCGGGTAATCGGAAGCAAGCCCCCACTTCTCCCGATACTCGTCCGGCGTCAGGTCGTAATGCGTCCTCAGGTGCCGCTTCAGCGACTTGAACCTTTTGCCGTCCTCGAGGCAGATGATGAAATCCGGCGTGATGGATTTCCTGACCGAGATCGCCGGCTTCAGCGGCTCGGGCGCCGGATCGGAAAGCCCCCCGGCGGTGCGGTTCAGCGCAAGATGCACATCCTTGATCAGGCTGGGCAATTCCCGCGAGTCGACGTTGTTGTTGCTGACATAGGCCGAGACGATCTCAGCGGTCAGCTCGATGATTTGGTCCTGCTCCACGTTCTCGGCCATTTCCCCCTCGCCGGTTTGCTCCGCGCCAGAAGTCGGCGCTCGGCTCTACCCGACGACCCTTATGCAAACGCCAGAACTTTTGCAAACGAAACTGTTCATCTCAGTCCAGATTGGCGCCGTTCGCGCTTGCGGAGAGACGTTCAGGAACGGCGCCATCGCTCACAACTGAAACGTGCCCGCCCCGTTGCTGGCCACGATCGCTGGAGTTGCGCCTGGTTAGCAAATCTCGGCGTTCGTTCAAAGCAGCTAACCTCCCGGCAAGCCGGCGCAACTTGCCCGGCGCAAGTGCCGCCCCAAGACCTACGCCGTCAAAATAGCAAGCGGTGACAAGGAGATGACCGTCGGCGCCGTGGCCGTCCAGGCGCGTGGACCGCCTCAGCTCCGCAGCGCCAGGAGAAAGGTGACGAGCACGAATGACGGGAGAAGAAAAGCGGCCGACCAGACGACGTAGCCGAAGAAGCTCGGCATCCTGACACCCCGCTCCACCGCGATGGCGTAGACCATGAAGTTCGGCGCGTTCCCGATATAGGTGAGCGCGCCCATATAGACCGCCCCCATCGAGATCGCCGCCAAGGTGTCCGCCAGCGGGCCCATCAGCCGCTCCGCGTCGCCGCCCGCGGCCTCGAAGAACACCAGGTACGTCGGCGCATTGTCGAGAAAGGCGGAGAGGATCCCGGTCAGCCAGAAGAAGGCGAGCGGATCGTGGGCGCCTCCCTCGTCCACCACGAGCGTCAGGAGCCCGGCGAAAGCGCCCGCCTCCCCGGCATGCAGCATCGCCAGAACCGGGATGATGGTGAGAAAAATCGCGGCGAACAGCTTCGCCACCTCCCTGATCGGCTCCCAGCTGAAGCCGTTCGCCGACCGGTGCTCCTCATGGGTGAGCCACAGCGACAGGAACGCGATGACGACAAGCAGCGCGTCCCGCACGATGTTCTGCAGCTCCACGACCGTCCCGTAAATGTCGAACGAGACGCCCGGGTCCCAGGCCGCCGACAGGAGGATCGCGCCGATGATGCAGCCGATGAGGGGGAGGTTGACGAGCCCCTGGACGCGGATCGTCCTCGGCGGCGTCGGGTCCCGCTGCGGGGAATAGGCCGGCTCGCGGCGGCTGAGCACCGTGTCGAGCACGAAGAAGCAAAGCAGGAGGAGAAGCGTCAGAAGCACCGTCTCGACCGCCAGGTTCTTCAGCGTCCAGAAGAAATCCACGCCGCGCAGGAACCCGACGAAGAGCGGCGGGTCGCCGAGCGGCGTCAGCGCGCCGCCGATATTGGCGACGAGGAAGATGAAGAAGACGACGACATGGACGTTGTGGCGCCGCTCGTCGTTGGCGCGGAGCAGCGGCCGGATCAGGATCATCGCCGCGCCGGTCGTGCCGACGAAGCTCGCCATGACCGCGCCGAGCGCCAGGATCGCGGTGTTGGTCAGCGGCGTCCCATGCACGTTGCCGGTGACCAGGATCCCTCCCGCCACGGTGAACAGCGCGAAGAGGAGCAGGATGAAGCTCAAATACTCCGCCAGCATGGAATGCACGAAGGCCGCGATGGCCGCTTCCGCCCCGAACGCGACCGCCAGGGCGACGAGCGCCGCCACCGCCCAGAACCCGGCGATCTTGCCGTAATGCCGGTGCCAGATCCTTGGGAACAGCAGCGGCCCCGTCGCGATCGACAGCAGCACCGCGACGAACGGCAACGCCCACGGCCACCCCATCGCCTCGCCAGGTAGCTCCGCCGCCCGGGCGGCGGGAGCGAGGAGCAGGAAGGCGGCGGCGAGAGAGAGGGCGGCCGATATTCTGGTCATCTGGCATCCTTTGGGCGAGAGTGAGCGGGGATAGCCTTCGGCCCTGCTTCCGGCCGGCGATTCAGGTAATTCCCTCTGGCGACCATTCGGAAACCTTGCTGGACCGCGGACTGCGGACCGACGCGGCTGCAATCGCCCGTTCGCCGACGGTGAAAAATGTCAGGAATCAATCCCCGCCCGTCCAACCTCGCTTATGCTGGAGCGCGGTGCAAAATGCGATGAGGACGATGGGACACGTGCGGGAGGACGAAAGCGCCGCCAGTCAATTGGCATCCATACGATGCAACATAGCAGGGACCAGCGTGCTGCTCGCGGCGCTACGGCTTCACGATCTGCTCGGTAAGGCGAATTTCAACCCCAACCAGCCCCGCGTCTCGCGCGGCACGCGCGAAGGCGGGCGCTGGACGCGCGACGGCGCCGGCTCGGAGGCGAAGCCGTCCGAAGCTGGCGATGGCAGGCCGCCGCTCCGGGTGGGCGGCGATGACGACGGGCTGGACATTCCGCGCCGGCAGCCATCGACGAGGAAAGAGCGAATCGCCGTCGCGAAACGCGTGGCGATTTGGCTCCTCAGAATGGGCGTGCGAACGGGCATACGACTGTCACCTGCCGGCCGCGTCTCGGATGCCGTCGACGTCGCCACGTGGATCTATGAATATGCTCCGTTCATCGATGCCCACCTGGACCGCCCGAAGACAATGGAAGAGCTCAGGGCGCGCTCGCGCATCCGAGGCGAGGCTATGAGGAGCACCACATTGTCGAGAGACGACCCGCTGAGATCGATGGCTTCGGCGAGGACCAGATCGAGGCGCGCGGCAACAGGGTGCTGATCCCGGCATGGAAGCACCATGAGATTACCGCCTAGTATATGACCCGCACCCAAGAGTTTGGCGGGCTTTCCCCGCGCGAGTACCTTAGAGGCAAATCCTGGGCCGAGCGAGTAAGGATCGGTCTTGACGCCCTTATCGATGCTGGAGTGCTCGAGCCATGAGGCACGCTAACCTAAAAAGATTGACTCTTCCGCAGCTGCTTGGCCGGTTTGTAGAAATTGCGTTAGCTCAGGACGAAGCGAGATTGTACTTGGACGTTAAAAAAGCGAATATGCTTTACGCGAAGATGGAGGAAATCGATGATGAATTGCGGGCGCGAGGAAGAGAGGCTCGCTTGGCTCTGCTGACCCTCTATGAGCATCGCAACATGCAAGTTCGACTGAAAGCAGCAGTCAATACTCTCGGGGTAGCCCCCGACCGCGCACGTTTTGCACTCGAAGAGATTCGAGCATCCCGAACGCCGCAAGCCCTCGACGCCGGATCATCGCTTCGGAATCTCGATCGCGGTGTTTTCAAGTCGATTTGGCTAACATTACAGTTGCGAAACACGGAACTGTAATGTTAGGCGGGTCCGCCACTCGCCAGCATCTAGGCGCCAATGATCGACAGAGGGCCGAAGCGCCCGAAGTCGCGGGGATAAGTTCGTCGCCGTTCCTACGGCGGCGAGCGAAAGTTGTCCCCTCCCAAGAATCCTGGCTTACAC
>JACCSN010000124.1 GCA_013812985.1 Hyphomicrobiales bacterium
GGCCTCGAAGGACGCGGGACCGATTTGAAGGCGAATAAGCCCCTCGCGCGCCATCCGGTCAAGCACGGCTTATCTCAGCCGCTCCGCCAGAGCATGTCCAGAGCCGCCAGATAGCCCCGGCCCTGGATGCGTCGAAGCGCCGATGTGATAGAGGCCGGGCACCGCAGTGACGTGGTTTACGGATTCGGCGAATGGTCGCCAGAGGAAGGACTGGTCGAGCGAATAGGCGCCGCCATAAGGATCGCCGCCGACGAGGTTGATGTTCATGGCTTCGAGATCGGCCGGGGAATAGACGCGGCGCGCCACCACGTTCTCGCGGAAGCCCTCGACGTGGCTGGCGAGGATCGCCTCCACCCGGTCGGCATAGGCCTCGCGGGCTTCCGCCGACCAGACGCCATCCGCAGGCGTCGCGATCTCGCCGGCCGCGTCCCCCTTGATCGTGCGCGGCGTCTCGGGCAGCTGGATCCAGAGAATCGCCGCGCCTTCCGGGCAGCGGGACGGGTCGAGCGCATGCGGCTGGCCGACGCAGATCGTCGGCACGGCCGGCAGCATCCCGCGCTCGCATTCGTTCACCGCCTTCGATACGCCGTCGAGGCCGGGCGTCAGATGCATGAGCGCCACCTTGTCCAGCCCCGGCGTCCGCCAGCGCGGCGGCGCTTTCAGCGCGTAGTGGATCTGCATGTTGCCCTTGCCGCAGCGAAAGGCGGCGGCGCGCTCGCGCAATCGCTGGTCGACGGCAGGCCCAGGCAGCAGCCGCTCATAAAGCTGCGTCGGGGTCACCGAGCATATGACGCCTTGCGTCGCCGTGATCGTCTCGCCGGTAGCCAGACGGACGCCGCGCGCCTTGCCGCTCGCCAAGACGATCTCCACCACGTCCGCCCCGGTGCGCAACTCGCCGCCCTGCTCGCGGATGAGCGCTTCGAAGGCGCGGACGACGTTGGCCGCCCCGCCCTTGACGATCGGCGCGCCGGCGGCGCCGAGCGCGAAGGCGATCACCCGGCCGATCTCGCCGGCCAAGGCGCTTTCCGGACCGAGGCCGGCATGCAGGAACCACGGCGCGAAAAGCGCCCGGACAAGGTCGGATTCGTAGCGCGTCTCGAGCCATGCCCGGCCCGACCGTAGCGCCTCACCGAGCCGCGCGGCCAAGCCCCGAGGGCCACGCCGCCAAACCTCGCGCAGAACGAGCCCCGCCGTTGCACGCGTCCACAGCGCGCCGCCGAGAAGCGCAAAAATGAGCTCGGCATCACGCTCCACAATGGCCACGTCCGCCGAATAGCGATCCCCCTGCCCCGCGGCGACGGCGTTCAACCGCGCGATGGTAGTGGCTCGGTCCGTCGAAAGCACGAGCGCCCGGCCGTCGGGCAGGAGCACGCCGGTCGGCTCCACGCTATGGCCGAAGTCGAGGCCATGGCGCTGTAAGTCCTTGCCGAGCTTGCTGAAAGCCGGCGAGGTGATGAACAGGACGAAGGTCGTCGCCAGGACATCGTGGAGGTAGCCCGGCGCCGTGATCGCCTCGCTGCGCATGCAGCCGCCCGCGACCCCTTCGCGCTCCAGCACGACGACCCGCTTGCCGCGCTTGCCGAGCAGCGCGGCGCAGGTCAGCCCGTTGATGCGGCTGCCGACAATGACGTAATCCGCCGCGGCGGCCATCGGCATCGCGACCGCGGCCCCTCAGCCCCGCGGCACGAGCGCCAGCGCGCGGATCGGGCTGCCGGTGCCGGCGACGAACTTCAGCGGCGCGGCGATCAGGATGGCGCCCTTCGGCGGCAGCTTGTCGAGGTTGGCGAGGCTGGCGAGGCCGTAGCGGTTGTTCTTGTGCAGGAGGTTGTGCGCCGGATAGGGCGGGTCGAAGCCGCCCGCCTTGCCGGCGTCGGTGCCGACCGTCTCGGTGCCCCAGCCGACGATCCCCTTGCCGATCAGGTATTCGATGCAATCCACCGTCGGCCCCGGCGAATGGGGCATGTTATCGCGGACGTTGAGGAACTCCGCCTCGCTGCGATTGCGCGGATGCCAGCCGGTGCGCATCACCACCCAGGAGCCAGCCTTGATGTCGCCGTGCTCGCGCTCCCAGGCGCGCACGCCGTCGGCGGAGAGCAGGAAATCCTCGTCGGCCGCCGTTTCCCGGCTGCAATCGATCACGTTGACGGGCCCGACGAGCTTCTGCACCGGCAGCCGGTCGGTCGTCCCGTCCTGGTAGTCCTTGCCGGTGATCCAATGCAC
>JACCSN010000141.1 GCA_013812985.1 Hyphomicrobiales bacterium
CCTACAACACTAGCAGCGATCCGATCCTGCAATTCAAATATGTCGTCCAAGTCCTCGTCGAAGCGGTCTGTCCAGATGTGATGTCCGGTCTCCGCTTCTATGAGCTGCCCCGTCAGCCGAACCCGCCTTCCAGCTTTCCGCACACTGCCTTCTAAGACGTACCTGACACCCAGCTCCTGACCGACATGTCGCAGATCTACGGTTTTTCCTTTGTAAGTGAAAGTCGAGTTTCGGGCGATAACGAACAGCCAGCGGATACGCGACAGAGCGGTGATTACGTCCTCCACCACCCCATCTGCAAAATACTCCTGTTCCGGGTCACTGCTTAGGTTGGTGAAGGGTAGGACCGCGATTGACGGCTTGTCAGGTACGGTAAGCGGCCTCGATTGCGCAGGTTCGCGCATGCCGAACGCAGCTTCGCCCTGCGCCGCATCGATAATGAATGCCTGAACAGCCTCTCCGATGTTTTTGACCTGCCGTAACCCAAGATTTGTGTACGTGAGCGGCAGCGCCTTTCTCACTTGGCGGTGGATGTCACCGGAGATGCATACGCCTCCAGGAGCGGCAAGAGCCTGCAGGCGGGCCGTGACATTGACTCCGTCGCCCAGCAGATCCCCCCCTTTCACCATCACCTCCCCTAGATGCACGCCAATACGGAAGCGAAGCGCTCGTTCCGTGTCCTCGCCCGAGTTCAAGATGCTGAGCGCATTTTGTATATCGACAGCGCACTGGACGGCCTCTACAGCGCTGGAGAACTCAGCCAGGACGCTATCACCAGCCGTGTTAGCAATCCGTCCCCCGTGCTCTGCAATAAGCCGGTCCATCACCTCCCGATGAACGATCAGGGCACGGAGGGTCCAGACCTCATCCAGCTCCATAAGGCGTGAGTAGCCCGCCACATCCGCCGCAAAGATCGCCGCGAGCTTCCGCTCTATCTGGTCTGGCCCATTCGTCACTGTTCCTAAGCCTCAAGAAGAGGCCGAGACGAACTCGATGTTGTATTGGCGAGCCAGGGCAGCAAGTCTCTCCATGTCTGGTTTCCCATTCGGTGATTGGTTCGTCAGCGCCGCCGCCTCCTCGAAGTAACGGATGACGCTCCCAGGCGAGCTAATCACAAGAAAGCGTGTGGGCACCAACCCCGGGTTTGAGAACGTATGGACCACATCCCTAGGCATGAAGATAAATGCCCCTGATCCAAGTGTGTAGACTTGCTCACCGACCCGCACCGTGCACTCACCTTCCAGCACGTACAGCGCCTCATCCTCATTGCGGTGGATGTGCGGCGGGATCCAGGGGAAGCCCGCAGCAACCATCATTTCCTGGAAAGCGTAGGCCCCGCGGGTCTCATCATTAGTTACCTTCGTCACGAGGGTATAGTCGCCCCCGCGCCCGCTGAATGTTGCGCCATCGCCGGGCTGAACGACGATCCCCCTTGCGATCCCTACCAGCGCTGCTTGCGTTCCCATCGTGCCCTCTCGCATCTGCCCCGTGGCATCATCTCCATGTGAGCCATGCCACTTGCGTCTGTTACCTTGAGCTGAGAGGCGGCTACCTTGAGCTGAGAGGCGTCGCCGCCAACTTGCCGTTTAGGTCCTCGGTGGAATTAGCCGCCATTTATCCAGACAGGCGGCTGGTCTGGGTGCGTCTGCTGGCAGAATACACCTGAAGACGACCTCAGAATAGCGCCCGCGGAAGGAGCCGCTCGATAGCTCCGGATCCTCTGGCTCGGGGACTACGGTGAAGTTGCCCCTGTTTGACCGGACAGTCGGCTATTGCGCTTGGGCTCGGATGAACTCCCTTGGGGAGCGCATTTTGAGCCCAGAATGAGGATGGTTGTCGTTGTAGTCCTCGAACCATCCGGCGATCTGCCGGAGCGCGGTGTCGGCGTCCGGCAAGGGGTTCACGCGAGCATAGTCGCGCTTGAAGGTTTTGACGAAGCTCTCTGAGATGCCGTTCGACTCCGGGCTCTGGACGGGCGTGAAGCAGGGCACGAGATTGAGCGCCGTTGCGAAGTCGCGGGTCTCCTTGGCCGTGTAGGCGCTACCGTTATCGGTGAGCCATTCGAGGGCGTGCGGAGCCTGGAGGGCGCCGAACGCGCTCGGCCGGGAGGCTCAGGTCAGCGAGGCCGATCGGTTCGCGGCAAACATCCTGCCGGTCATCTGTGCGGTCCAAGGGGCCGGAGCCATCAGCCTGGTTGCCATCACTGATGCGTTGAACGCCAGAGGCATCCGCTCAGCAAGGGGTGGTAGATGGATGTCTCCGCCGTTCAGAACGTGCTTGCGCGAGCGAGAGCCAGCCGATCCGGGCTTTGATACGCGGGAGAAACGAGCGCAGGCGGTCCAGGCGGCATTCCGGGCGGCGGCGCGGGCGGCGGTGGGGCAGCGACGAACGGCGCCAGTTCCGGCGCTGGCGGCGTGGGCGGCCGCGGCGAGGTCTGGTTCATGAGCATCGGTTGATGCTCAGGCGCGCTTGCGGCCGGCCTCGCTCGGCGGCTGGAAGGCGATCAGCACCTGTCTGCTGCCGCAGCGCGGACATTTCATGCGGCTTTCCAGGCGCGCGATCTTCCGGTCAGTTATCTCGCCATGGGCGGCCAGATGATCGACGC
>JACCSN010000153.1 GCA_013812985.1 Hyphomicrobiales bacterium
CCGGGCGCGAGCGCGGCCTCCGGAAGCGCCACAAAGGCGCCTTCGGCATCGGCCAAAGCGCGGCCGATCACCTCGCCGTCGGACAAAACCTCGATCTCGACGCCCGGCCGCGCGCGCCCGGCGATCCGCGCCTCGCCCGTCGGCTCGACGCGGATCACGTCGAATGTCGGGTCCCCCGCAACTTCGGGCGCTTCGCCCGCGGGGAGGCGAGACGGGTCGGAAGTCGCACCGCCGGGCTGGGCAGGTCCGGCGCCGCCAAGCTGGGCGCTATCGTGCTGCCCAGGCTGAGCGACGCCGGGCTGAACAACGCCGGGCTGAACAACGCCGCCGGGCTGAGCGTTGCCAGGCTGAGCGGACGCAAATTCGTCTTCCACGACTGGCGGCGTCCGAGCTGGCCCACCGGACCCGCCCGGTTGGTTCGCCGCCAGCTGGTCCTGGCCTCCCACGACGTCTTCCGGCGCAGGCGTCCCGAATTCCGCAAGACCGGCGACCGTGACCTCTCGCTCCGGGCCGGCCTGTTCGGTCGCGCCCGCCTCCCGCAACGCCAGCCTGTGGCTGCCGGGCGCGAGCGCGGCCTCCGGAAGCGCCACAAAGGCGCCTTCGGCATCGGCCAAAGCGCGGCCGATCACCTCGCCGTCGGACAAAACCTCGATCTCGACGCCCGGCCGCGCGCGCCCGGCGATCAGCGCCTCGCCCGTCGGCTCGACGCGGATCACGTCGAATGTCGGGGCCTCCCCAACTTCGGGCGCTTCGCCCGCCGCGCCCGGATTTGGGGGCTCGGCCGTGCCGGTCGGCGGGACGGATGCGACATCGCCGGCTTGAGCCGGCAAATCAGGCTCATCCGCCCCTTCAGGCGCTCCGACGGCCCGCGCATTCGGCGCGGTCGACGTCGCGACGCCATCCGTCGGCGACCCAGTCGTCACGGTTCCAGCCGTCTCGGCGGCGGTTTCCGTCCCGTCCGGCGCCGGGCCTCCCGGCGCTGCCCCGGGCGACTCGGCCAGCCCCTCATCCGGCATGTTCGCAGCCAGCGGAACCGGGTCCGGTCCCGGACGGGTGAGGAGCAGCCCCGCCCCGGCAAGAACCAGCATGAAGACGAGGGCAAGGGCGGCAAGAGGGCGGCGCATGGGCTGTTCCGGCGAGCCGCCCGGCCGGAATCACCGGAAGCTCTTGATCTCCCTTGTATTCCGGCTTTTGCCGTCGCTCAAGGGATTGCCTCGTAACCGCGCTTGACCATCCAACGTCTCCGATGAGATGACACTCGCATGGCAGTACTGCGAAGCATTTGCGTCTATTGCGGCTCCGGCGCCGGCTCCAATCCGGCCTTCGTCAAGGCGGCCGTCACGCTCGGCCGCGCCATGGCCGAGGCCGACATCCGCCTGATTTACGGGGGCGGCTCGGTCGGCCTCATGGGGACGGTTGCCCGCGCCGTCCTCGAGGCGGGCGGCGAGGTGACGGGCATCATCCCGCGCTTCCTGCAGGGCCGCGAGCGCAAGATGGACGATCTGACGGAGACGATCCTCACCGAGGACATGCACCAGCGCAAGATGCTGATGTTCGAGCGCGCCGACGCCTTCGTCGCCCTCCCCGGCGGCGTCGGCACGCTGGAGGAATTGGTCGAGCAGATCACCTGGGCGCAGCTCGGGCGGCATCGGAAGCCGGTGCTCATCGGCAATATCGACGGTTTCTGGGATGCCCTGGTGACGCTTCTGGAGGCGATGCGGGCGGAAGGCTTCATCCGCCGCGAGATGGACGTGTCCTACCTGGTCGCGAGGGCGGCGGAGGAGATCGTTCCCGCCTTGGCGCGGGCCGTCGCCGAGACGCCGGAGACCGAGCTGCGGCGGCAGGCCGCGGCGGGACCGATCAGCCGGATGTGATCGCTTGGATCGGAGCTACTCGGCCGCCGAGCGGAGCGGCCCGGCCGACGCCTTCAGGAGCTTGAAGTTCACCGCGTCGAGCAGCGCCTCGAACGAGGCGTCGATGATGTTGGAGGATACCCCCACGGTCAGCCAGCGGTTGCCTTCGCCGTCGCGGCTCTCGATCAGCACGCGGGTGATCGCCTCGGTGCCGCCGTTCAGGATGCGCACCTTGTAATCGACAAGCTCCAGATCATCGATCCAGGCATTGAGGTCGCCGAGGTCCTTGCGGAGCGCGAGGTCGAGCGCGTTGACCGGGCCGTTACCCTCCGCCACCGACATGCGCACGTCGCCGCCGACATCCACCTTCACCACGGCTTCCGAGATCGTCTTCAGCATCCCATTGGCGTCGAAACGCCGCTCCACGTTGATGCGGAAGCCTTCGACGCGGAAGAACGACGGCGCCTTGCCCAGCCGGCGCCGCGCCAGGAGCTCCAGCGACGCGTCGGCTCCTTCATAGGCGTAGCCCTGCGATTCGCGCTCCTTGATCTCCGCCAAGAGGCTGTCGAGGCGCGGATCGGCGCGGTCGAAATTCAAGCCGAAGCGCTCCAGCTCGGCGACAAGGTTGGAGCGGCCGGCCTGGTCGGAAACCATCACCCGCCGCGTGTTGCCGACCGCCTCCGGCTGGATGTGCTCGTAGGTCTCCGGCGCCTTCAGGATGGCGGAGGCGTGGATGCCGGCCTTGGTGGCGAAGGCGGATGAACCGACATAGGGCGCCTGGCGGTTCGGCGCGCGATTGAGCATCTCGTCGAAACTCCGCGACAGATGCGTCAGGTTCTTCAGCCCCTCGGCCGAAACGCCCGTCTCGAACCGCTCGGCGAAGCCCGGCTTCAGCATGAGGGTCGGGATGAGGGTCACAAGGTCGGCATTGCCGCAGCGCTCGCCGATGCCGTTCAGCGTGCCCTGGATCTGCCGCGCGCCGGCCCGAACTGCGGCGAGCGAATTGGCCACCGCCTGGCCGGTGTCGTTATGCGCGTGAATGCCGAGCCGCTCGCCAGGCCACCTTGCCGCCACATCCGTCACTATTGCTTCAACCTCATCCGGGAGCGTGCCGCCGTTGGTGTCGCAGAGCACAACCCAGCGCGCGCCAGCCTCCATTGCGGCGTCGACGCAAGCCAGCGCGTAATCTGGGTTCGCCTTGTAGCCGTCGAAGAAGTGCTCGCAATCGAGCAGCGCCTCGCGGCCGGCCGCAAGCGCGGCGGCGACGGAACCGCGGATCGATACGAGGTTCTCCTCGTTGCTGCAGCCGAGCGCCAGCCGAACGTGAAAATCCCACGCCTTGGCGACGAAGCAGATGGCGTCTGCCTCGGCGCGCAAGAGATCCTGCAGGCCGGGATCATTCGCCGCCGAACGCCCGGCCCGCTTCACCATTCCGAAAGCCGTGAAGCGGGCGCGGCTCGTCCGCCGCTGCGAGAAAAACGCCGTGTCGGTCGGGTTGGCGCCCGGATAGCCGCCCTCGACATAATCGACGCCGATCTCATCCAGCAGCCGCGCGATCAGGATCTTGTCTTCCAGCGAGAAATCCACGCCGGGCGTCTGCTGCCCGTCCCGCAGTGTCGTGTCGAACAGGCTGAGCGGTTCCGTGCTCATGGCGGCGCCCTGCCATCGGCGAAGCGGTCCGTCGCATTGATCAGCCGGTGCAGGATGCCCGGCTCCGAATAAGCGTGCCCCGCCCCTTCCACCAGGTGGAACTCAGCCTCCGGCCAGGCGCGATGCAGGTCCCAGGCATTCTGGGCCGGACAGGCGATATCGTAGCGGCCATGTACGATGAGCCCCGGCATGCCCTTCAGCACGCCGGCATTGGCGATCAGCTGGCCCTCACCGAGCCAGCCGCCATGGACGAAATAGTGGTTCTCGATCCGGGCGAAAGCGAGCGCGAAATCGTCCTTGGTCATCTCCGCCGCGATCAGCGGATCGGGAAGAAGGGTGATCGTCTCGCCCTCCCAGCGGCTCCAGGCGAGCGCCGCCGCGATCCGCACATCGCGATCCGGATCGGTCAGCCGCCTGCGGTAGGCGGAAATGAGGTCGCCGCGTTCGCCCTCCGGGATCGGCGCGAGGAACCGCTCCCATTTGTCGGGGAAGAGCAGCGATGCGCCGGCCTGATAGTACCACTCCAGCTCGAAGCGGCGCAGCGTGAAGATGCCGCGCAGCACCAGCTCGCTCAC
>JACCSN010000163.1 GCA_013812985.1 Hyphomicrobiales bacterium
CCTCCAAACCGGTCGCCGGATCCAGGCCCAGAACCCTGCCCTCGGGCGGCGCTGTCGAGGCGGCGCCGTTCTCGCCAGTCTCCGTAAGCTGGCGCGTGAACCGGCATTCCGGGTAATTCGAGCAGCCGACGAAAGCCCCGTATTTGCCGAGCTTCAGCGACAGCTGGCCCGCGTTGCAGATCGGGCAAAGGCGTCGATCGGCGTTGTCCGGGCGGGCCGGAAAAAGATAGTCGCCCAGGATCTCGTTCAACGCCTCGATGACGTCGGAAACGCGAAGCTCCCTGGTCTCCTCGACACTGCCGGCGAAATCGCGCCAGAAATCGCGCAACACATCCTTCCAGGAAAGCTCTCCGGCCGAGATCCGGTCAAGCTTCTCTTCCAGATCTGCAGTGAAATCATATTCCACGTAGCGGCGGAAGAAGCTCTCCAGAAAGGAGGTGACGAGCCGCCCTTTGTCCTGCGGAACGAGCCTTTTCTTGTCCAGCGCGACATAGCCGCGCTCGCGCAAGACGCCCATCGTCGCCGCGTAGGTGGAAGGCCGCCCGATGCCAAGCTCCTCCATCTTCTTGATCAGGGAGGCTTCGGTATAGCGCGGCGGCGGCTCGGTGAAATGCTGGTTCGCCTCGATCTTCTCGCGCTCGAGCCGCTCGCCGGCCGTGAGGGCGGGCAGGCGGCCCCCTTCCTCGTCGGCGTCGTCGTCGCGGCCTTCCTGGTAGAGCGTCAGGAAACCGTCGAAGCGGATCACGCTTCCCGTGGCGCGCAACGCCGCCTCGCCCTCGGCGCTCTTCGCCGAAATGTCGATCGTGGTGCGCTCAAGCTCCGCCGACGTCATCTGGCTGGCGATGGCGCGCTTCCAGATCAGCTCGTAGAGGCGCGCCTGGTCGCGGTCGAGAAAGAGTGCCACGTCGGCCGGCAAGCGCGAAAGGTCGGTCGGTCGGATCGCCTCGTGCGCTTCCTGGGCGTTCTTGGCGCGGGCATGGTAGCGGCGCGGTCCATCCGGCAGATAACGCGCGCCGTACTCACCCTCGATGACCCTGCGAGTCTGCGTGAGGGCTTCCGGGGCGATGTCGACTCCGTCGGTGCGCATATAGGTGATCAGGCCCACCGTCTCGCCGCCTATATCCACGCCTTCATAGAGGCGCTGTGCTATCTGCATGGTGCGGCTCGCATCGGAGCCGAGCTTTCTCTGCGCCTCCTGCTGCAGCGTCGATGTCGTGAAGGGCGGCTGCGGGTTGCGCTTCTGCGGCTTCGATTCCACCGCGGCGACGGTGAAAATGGAATTTTCGAGACGCCGCCTGGCGATTTCCGCGTCGCCGACATGTCCAATGGAGAGCTTGTCGAGCTTGCGACCGTCGAGCCCCACCAGCCGCGCCGAGAACATTTCGTTCCGCGGTGTCCTGAGGCTGGCGAGAACCGACCAGTATTCCTGGCTCCGAAAGCGTTCGATCTCCGCTTCGCGATCGCAGACGAGCCGCAGCGCCACGGACTGGACGCGGCCGGCCGAACGCGCGCCGGGCAGCTTACGCCACAGCACCGGAGACAGCGTGAAGCCGACCAGGTAGTCGAGCGCGCGACGGGCGAGATAGGCTTCGACAAGCGGCTCGTCGATGGCGCGCGGCTGCCGCATTGCTTCCTGGACGGCCTGCTTGGTGACGGCGTTGAACACCACGCGCTGGACAGGCTTGCCGCGCAGCACCTTCTTGTCCTTCAGCACCTGGAGCACATGCCAGGAGATCGCTTCGCCTTCCCGATCCGGGTCCGTGGCGAGGATGACCCGGTCGGCGCGCTTGACCGCTTCGGCGATGTCGGAAAGCCGCTTCTTGGACTTGGCGTCCACCTCCCAATCCATCGAGAAATCGTCTTCGGGGCGGACCGAGCCGTCCTTGGAGGGGAGATCGCGGACATGGCCGTAGGACGCCAGAACCTCGTATCCCGGCCCAAGATATTTATTGATCGTCTTCGCCTTTGCCGGCGATTCGACAATCACAACGTCCATGAGGTGCTCCGCCGCTACCGGGAACAGCTGAGAGCCGCCGATCCGCACACGTCAAGTGGATTGCGCTCAGCGCCCGGTCAACCCCCGCCATCTGAACCGAGCGCCGCGTTTGTTGAAGCCGTGGTGAAAATAATTCGCGTAGAGGTGATTGATTTCCCTATTCGCAACTCTAGGCTGAACCGGATTTCATATTCGCAGAGACGTGCCGATGCAGTCCGGGTCAAATAACTCGCATAGTGAAGCGAAAGGCACGATCGCGGCCGAGTATATCGCGATCGAGATGAGCCGCCTCGCTCGCATGGCTTGCGCCAATGGCTTTCCACTGCTCGCCTACCTCATCGACATGGCGGTCCTGGAAGCCTGGCGCGAAGCCAATGAGCCGAACCGCCATCAAGCAGCGGGTGCCGCAACGCTGGCGAATCCGGAGCCACAGACACATTTCAATCTGGGAGCCGGTCACCGGAGCGAGACGCGCTGACCCGGATGCCGCTCGACGCGGCCGGCCAGATCGAGCTCCAATAGGACGACGTGGACCGCCCGTGCCGGAATGCCGGTGAACCTGATGATTTCGTCGACCTCAATGGGCGTCGGCCCAAGCGCTTCCACGATGCGGGCCCGTTCGCTCTCCGCCGGCTCCGAGATGGGAACGTCGGAGACCG
>JACCSN010000171.1 GCA_013812985.1 Hyphomicrobiales bacterium
GAGCAGAAGATCACGTCGACGTCGGGGTCACGATCCATGATGATCCGCAGCGCGTCGGCCCCGCCCTTCGGCGTGATCGGCACCTCCACTTCCAGCGAGGCCGCAAAGAACATTCCGCGGTCCACAAGCGCCTGCCGGTAGCCGATGCGGCGCTGCTGCAGGCGGTCGTTGCCGTGAATGGGCGTGCTGACGAAAGCGATCCTTCGGTAGCCCTTATCGGCCAGATGCGCCGTCATCGCATAGGCCGTGTCGAAGTTGGAGACCCCGACCGCGATGTCGATCGGCTCCCTGCCGCGTATCTCGCTGATCTCCACGATCGCGCTGCCGCAATCGGCCAGGAAAAGCCGGGCCGCGTCGGATTGCACGAAGGCCTGCAGGATGAGCCCGGCCGGCTTCCAGCCGAGCAGAGCTCGGATCGCCTTCTCCTCGGCCTCGGCCGAAAAGTCGCCCTGCATCAGAAGCAGCTGATAGCCGCGTTCGTGGGCGGCGTCGGACATCCCCTGGACCTGCTCGGCGATGCCGGAATTGATGAGCGGCGGCACGACCGTCCCGATGATCCGGCCGGCGCTGCGCATCCCGCCGGCAAGCTGGTTCGGGATGAACCCCTCGCGCTCGATCGCTTCCAGGATCAGCCGCCGGGTTTCCGGCGAGACCTTGTCGGGATGGCGCAAGGCGCGCGACACGGTAATCGGCGCAACGCCGATGCTGGTGGCGATCTCGCGCATGCCGCGACGGCGCGTCTGTTCCGCCGGTTTAACCGGTTGAGCGATGGATTTGGTCCCGGGTTTCATCTCGGCTTGGACGCCTGCTTCATTCGCCGTAGGGCACCCAGATGTTCTTCACCTGAGTCGCCCGCCGCAGATAGTCCCGACCCTGGCCCTCGAGAGGATCGGACCAGCGGATCAGCCGGCCGCCATTGACCCATGTCGCCTTCAAGTTTCCGGTGGAGTTCGCTTCCACGGCGGCGCTCCCCTCCTTCGACCCGAAATACCAATGGGCCGCGACATCGTCGTGCTCTGCCAGAGTCTTGGCCAGCGCGTCGCGTTCGCCGGTCACGATGTTAACCACGCCGGCCGGCACATCGCTCGTGTCGAGGACCTGGTAGAAATCGGTGGCCAGCAACGGATGGACGGGCGATGGGGTGACGACGACCCGGTTGCCCATCGCGATCGCCGGCATGACGAGCGAGACGAAGGCGAGCAACGGCGCCTCGTCCGGACAGGAGACGCCCATGACGCCCCAGGGCTCGTTCATGGCGAGAGTCACGTGGCGGGACCGCGTCGCGTGCACCTGGCCGTCATATTTGTCGGCCCATGCGGCGTAGAAGGCGACGCGCCCGACCGCTTGCGCCACTTCTTCCTCCGCGCCCGCGCCGCCGCCAAGCGCCTCCAGGCGGGCGGCAAACTCGGCGGCGCGCGCTTCGAGGTTCTCGGCGAGATAGTAGAGAACCTGCGCGCGGTTGTGGCCGCTCAGGCTCGACCACGCGGAGGCCTTCTCCGCGGCTTCCACGGCGTTGCGGATGTCCTTGCGGTTGCCGAGGCCGACCTGCCCCGCCGGAGCGCCGGACGCTGCAAGGACGCTGGCGCTGTAGCCGGAATCGGGCCGGACCTGCTTGCCGCCGATGTAGAGCTTCGCGGTCCGGTCGAAACGCGGGATGCCGCTCCCGGCATCCGGCGCAGCCGTGGCCGGCGCGGCGGATAGGGCCACGCCGCTCACCGCCGCGGGCACGCCGCCCGTCTTCTTTTCCCAGGCTGGCGCGAGATATTCGTAAAGGCCTTCGCGGCCGCCTTCGCGGCCGAAGCCGGATTCGCGGTAGCCGCCGAAGCCGGCGGCGGCGTCGAAGAGGTTGGTCGAGTTCACCCAGATGACGCCGGCCTTGAGGCGCGCCGCCGCGTCCAGCGTCACGTTGATGTTCTCCGACCACACCGAGGCCGCCAGTCCGTAGCGGGAATTGTTGGCGAGCTGGATGGCCTCGTCGGGCGTGCGGAAGGTCATGGAGACGAGCACCGGCCCAAAGATCTCCTCGCTCGCCAGCTCGGACGCCGGCGCGACCGAGGTGAACAAAGTCGGTGGATAGAAGAAGCCGCCCTCCGGGAGAGCGCATTCCAGCTGGAAGCAGACGCTCCCATCCCGCCGGCCCTGCTCGACCAGCCGCCGGATGCGCGCCAGCTGAACTTCGGCGACAATGGCGCCGATATCGGTGGATTTGTCGAGCGGATCGCCGATGCGGAGCTGCGCCATCCGCGCCTTCAGCTTGGCGTGGAGACGCTCTGCGACCGATTCCTGCACGATGAGCCGCGAGCCGGCGCAGCAGACCTGGCCCTGGTTGAACCAGATGGCGTCGACGATGCCCTCCACCGCGCTGTCGAGGTCGGCGTCGTCGAAGACGAGGAAGGGCGATTTGCCCCCGAGCTCCAGTGACAGCTTCTTGCCCGTGCCGGCAGTCGCTTTTCGGATGATGCGTCCGACCTCGGTGGAGCCGGTGAAGGCGATCTTGTCCACGCCCGGATGCTCGACGAGCAAGGCGCCGGTCGCGCCCTCCCCGGTGACGATGTTGATGACCCCGGCCGGCAGGCCCGCCTCCCGGCAAACTTCCGCGAAGGCGATTGCCGTCAGCGGCGTGTATTCGGCCGGCTTCAGCACCACCGTGTTCCCCGCCGCGAGCGCCGGTGCGATTTTCCAGGCGAGCATCAGGAGCGGGAAATTCCACGGGATGATCTGGCCGCAGACGCCGACCGGCCGCATGCCGGGGAACTCCCCGTCGATCAGCTCCGCCCAGCCGGCGTGATGGTAGAAGTGCCGAATCGCCAGGGGCACGTCGATGTCGCGGCTTTCCCGGATCGGCTTGCCGTTGTCCATGGTCTCCAGGACGGCGAAGAAGCGCTCGCGCTTCTGCAGGATGCGGGCGATGGCGTAGAGATGACGCGCCCGCGCCGCGCCGGACAGCGCCGACCAGGATTCCTGGGCGCGACGCGCCGCTTGAACGGCGGCATCGACATCCGCCGGGCCGCCCTGGGCGCATTCCGCCAGGTTCGTGTTCTTGGCAGGATTGACCACATCGAAATACGCCCCGTCCGCCGGCGCGACAAAGCCGCCGCCGATGAAGTGGTCGAAGCGGCCATCATGGCG
>JACCSN010000175.1 GCA_013812985.1 Hyphomicrobiales bacterium
GGCGGAGGGAGAGGAACTGGGACCCAACCTTCTCCGTGCGCCGGGTTCTGTGCGGGGGGCGGCGAGCAATCGTCGTCCCTACCGCGACGCTACGCTCGCACGCGCATCTGTTTGCACGAATACGCAGCAATGCACAGTGTGGCAAAGCGGCCCTGACCTCCAAGGAGGGGCGCCGCACTGAGCTCGCGGACGACCTTCGGGACCACCTGCTTTTCGAGCAAGCTATCGCCGTTCCGGCAGATGCTTGCGCTGCGCGCGATCGAGAACACCGCCTCGATCGACGTAGTAATGCGCTCCGAATACGACCGAACCATAGACATCGAGCTGCAGCTGATCCTCGGCATTGTTGCCGATGCGCACGGGCCGGGATTGCCGGTAGCCGCCCAGGTGGTCGAGGTTCTTCTGGTCGAGTCCGGTGCGGCCATAGACATCATAGACGACCTGCAATTTCGGCCGCGTGAGCCGGGTGGAGTGCAGCAGCCATTCGAGGAAAGCCTCGCCTTCCGCATGGTAGCCGAGGTCGAAGAAGGCCCTCAGCGTGTTCGAAGCGTCGCGCAGCCAGCAATACCGGTAGTCGTAGTTGCGCTCACCGCCGATCGCTTCCGGCAAGGACGTGGTGGGCGCCGCCAGCACCGCGCCGGACTGGCTGTAGGTCAACAGCTTCAGGAGAAGCAGGCTTCGCAGCACGGCGGGGCGATGAGGCTGCCGATAATTGCACTGCCGGCTCCACGCCCTCCACCATTCCACCGTGCTGGCCAGGCGCCGGTCCGCGGCCTCGCCGAGCGGCGGGATCACCAGCGCTTCATGCGTCGCGTGGACGAAGGAGAACCGCATCCTTTCACCCGGCCCCAGGCGAAACCGGGCATTCAGCCCGGCGCCGTCATCGGTCAACGCGAGCTCCGTCTCCGCCGCCAGCAGGAACGCTCCGCCACGGCATTGAAACACCCATCCAAGTGCCCCGCGTCGCTCGAACCGCGGCTTGGCGCGGGCATAATCCGGCCTCGGCTGATAGAGCGCCTCCACCTCGGTCTCGCCCTCGAGGCCCTCGACGATCCGGACAATCTCGTGCTCGGGTTCGAGGCCGCGCCCGGTCTTGATGGGCATGAAGTCGGCGATGCGGATGATCCCGCCTTCCGTGGTGAAGACGGTCTCCAGGACGTTGGTCTCGTCCAAGTAGCGCCGCTCGACGCCGAATGCGCCTGCGGGGCGGATGGCGAACCGCCCGCCGCGGCGGCGATCAAGCAGCGCGGCGAAAACGGAGGGGCTGGACACATCCGGCAGGCACAGCCAGTCGATCGAGCCCTGTCGCGAGATCAATGCCACCGTTCGGCAATCGCCGATGACCGCATAGTCCTTGATCGGCGGGTCTTGCGTCTCGTCGCTCGCCGGCTTCAAGATCGGCGTCTCGCCGTCGTCGAGCCCGGCTGCCGTGCTCGCCATGGCATAGGCGAGGCGATCGCGTCATTCGGTTCTTCTCGTCTCATGCGGCTTACTTCGATTCGCGAAATCGGCGAGGACTCGCACCGACGCTCCGCTTGAACGTTCGCGAGAACTGGCTGTGGCTGTTGAAGCCGCACTTGCGGGCGATGTCGACCAGCGGCAGTTCGGTCTGGGTGAGCAGGCGCTGGGCGCAGGCCACCCGCCTCTGAATGACGAAGGCATAGGGCGCCACGCCCATGGCCTGCCGGAAGGAGCGGCTGAAGTGGAATGGGCTGACGCCCGTCGCAGCCGCCATTTGGTCCAGACCGATGTCCTCGCCCAGATTCGCCTCGATGAACTCCAGCACACGCCGCAGCCGCCGGGGCGCCAGCGCGTGGCGGGCGCGCACGCATGAGCTCCGCACGTTCGATTGCGTGCGGAGCAGGTGGTGCACGAACAATCGGAACAGCTCCTCCGAATAGAGGAGATCGAGATCGTCAGGCGCGCTGACCTGTTGGAGCATGGACAAAAACAGCGTCTCAAGAAGCGGATCCCGCGCGCCTAGCGTCTCATGGAGCGAAACATCGCTTGGGTCTTTGTCGAAGTCAGCCGAAATGACGTGAGCCAGCGTCTTCGGCTCGAGATAGATATGGGCGAAGTCGATCGGGCCATCGGTGACCCATTTGTAGGCCGCGCCGGCGGGAACCACGCTGAAAGCCCCCGGTTGAACCACCTCGGACTGGAAGCCTCCGTCTCCTCTGCGGCTGACGCGCTTGGGTCCGCCCAGGTGCAGCGACACGAAGTGCTGATCCAAGGAGGGCTGGTCCATCGCCGGGTCGACGCCCTGCCATCGACGAACCTG
>JACCSN010000178.1 GCA_013812985.1 Hyphomicrobiales bacterium
TGCGGATCGTTCCAGAACGTTGACGTGACGATCAGCGAGCTCAGCCGGCGTTTGTTTGCGCCGACCTTGGAGGGGGCGCCGAACGGACCGACTCAGATGGCCGGCCAATTGCAAAAAAGGAAGCGCCGGCCTTTCGGCCGGCGCTCAAGCAAACCTGGACTGAACAGGCCGCTAAACGCAAGAAACGGTCATTTTGTGGCGACCGCACAGTCCTTGTCGCCCTCTTCGCAAGCCGGCGTCGCCGCGGCAAAGGCAGTCTTTTCCTCTTCCGCCGCGGGCGGCGTGAGCGACCCGTCATAGGTGCTTATCGCGACGCTCTCTTCGATCGGGGCGGTGCTTGCCGTGACATTGTGGCCGCCGAAGCACTCCGCCTGCGCGGCCGAAACGAAAAGCGCAAGCGTCGAAGCGGCGGCAAGGCTGGTGAAAAGCTTTCTCATGAAAGGCCTCCGTCTGTACAGATCGTCACCCGGTTGAAGGCTAGCGCGCCGCATGGCCGAGGGGAACCCTAAGCGATTCACGAAGGAGTGATGGAATTTCGGCTGATTGTTCGAGCGAGCGTCAGGCGCGCGGATGCGCCCGGCGATAGACTTCAAGGAGCCGCTCCGAATCCACCTTGGTATAGATCTGCGTGGTGGAAAGGCTGGCGTGACCGAGCAGTTCCTGAATCGTGCGGAGGTCGCCGCCGCGGCCGAGGAGATGCGTGGCGAAGGAGTGGCGGAGCGCATGCGGGGTGGCGCTCGGCTCCAGCCCGAGCGCGCCGCGAAGCCGTTCGGTCGCCTTCTGGATCAGGCGCGGCGAGAGCGGCCCGCCCCGCGCTCCACGGAACAGCGGCTTGTCCGGCGCGAGGGCGATCGGGCAAGTCGCGACGTAATTCTCGACCGCGCTCCTGACGGCCGGCAGCACCGGCACGAGCCGCTCACGGCCGCCCTTTCCTGTAACGCGGAGCATATCCACGGAGCCGATAGGGGCCTCCGAGCGCTTCACGCCCAAAGCTTCCGAAATGCGCAGACCGCAGCCATAGAGAAGCGTCAGCACGGCGGCATCGCGCGCGGCGATCCAAGGCTCCTCGGTCATCGCCTCGGCGGTGTCAATCAGCTCCCTCGCTTCCGCGATCGAGAGGGCCTTGGGCAGGCTCTTCGGCTGCTTGGGCGAGCGGATCGTCGTGAAGGCCGTGGTCGCGGCATGGCCGCGTTTGTCGCAGAAGCGGATGAACGATCTGAGCGCCGCGATTTGGCGGCCGAGCGTCCGCGCGCCGGCGCCGCCGTTGCGGCGTTGAGCCATGAAGGCGCGGATGTCGGCGGTCTTCAGCTCCGACAGGTGCGCAAGCCCCGGCGGATGGCCGAGGTGCCCGGTCAGGAAGGCGAAGAACTGGTCGAGATCGCGGCGATAGGCTTCGAGCGTGTTGCGGGCGAGCCTGCGCTCATTGCCGAGATGGCCGACCCAGTCGAGAGCTGCCTGCAGCAATGCCGGATCGGCGCGGACGAGGAATGCTTCGCGCGCGGCCATGTGCGGCAGGATGGCGGTGCGTGGTTGACCAATCGTTACGGTGCGGCCGGAGTGGCCTTGCTCGCGGCGATGTCGCCTTGGCGCTTTGCACCTCGGCCCCAGGACACATACGACCAGGCGCGCTCATGAAAGTAGTACAGGAAGATTTTGGTGATGACTTCAGTCCCGGCGATGGACCCGGCGAACTTGACGCTGCCGGTGATGATCAGGCTGAGGATGAAGGTGTCCACGGTGCCGGTCACGCGCCACGTGACCGCCTTCATGAACGACCGCGTATGGCCCTCACGTGCTTCCTTGGTCATGGCTCGCTCCTATCCCGACCGGTGTCGCCAACCCATTCAGGGGATCGACTGCCCGGTTTTCTTCCAGTCGGACACGAAGGCATCAAGGCCTTTGTCCGTGGGCGGGTGACTGATAAGCGATTTCAGCACGGAGGGCGGTACGGTTGCGACATCGGCTCCCGCCAGAGCCGCGAGCTTCACAGTGTCGACGAAGAATCTCATACGGTCCATCCAGCCAGGTTGCCGCGTTGCGGCGGAGGTCGATCACGCTCATCTGTAGCGGAATGAATCGCGTCCGTCAGCCATCCCGTCCGAGCCGGCCCAGTTCGCCTGCATGACTCCCCGGCATGTGGTCGCGGTCCTGCTCCCGGCGCCAATGGACCGGACATACACCTACGCCTCCGACCGGCCACTTCCCCCGGGCACGATCGTCGCCGTGCCGCTTGGGCCGCGCATCGTCATCGGGGCAGTCTGGACGGGCAAGCCGGACGAGGTGGCGCCGAAGAAGCTGCGTGAGGTCGAGCGCGTCTTCGACGCGCCGCCTTTGCCGGAAGCTCTCATCCGCTTTGTCGATTGGGTCGCCGATTACACGCTCTCGGCCCGCGGCATGGTGCTGCGCATGGTGCTACGGTCGCCCGAGGCGCTGGAGCCGGAACGCGCGATCGTCGGCGTGCGGCTGGCCGGGCCGCCGCCGGAGCGGCTCACCGCGGCGCGGCGGCGGGTGATCGAAATCGCCGAGGATAGGCTTGCGTGGTCGAGGCCGGGACTTGCCTCCGCCGCCGGCGTGTCGCCCGGCGTGATCGACGGGCTCCTGTCCCAAGGCACGCTTGAGATCGTCGCGTTGCCGGAGCGCCCCGTCGCGGCCGATCCCGATCCCGACCATGCGCGCCCAAAACTCTCAGCCGAGCAGGAGAACGCCGCCGCGTCCCTGCGCGGAACGGTGGATGGTTTCTCGGTGACCTTGCTCGACGGCGTGACCGGCGCCGGCAAGACGGAGGTCTATTTCGAGGCCGTCGCGGAGACGCTTAAGCGCGGCCGGCAGGCGCTCATCCTCTTGCCGGAAATCGCGCTGACCGGTTCCTTTCTCGACCGCTTCGCCGGCCGATTCGGCTCGCGCCCCTGCGAATGGCATTCGGAGGTCGGCATGAAGGCTCGCGGTCGCGTCTGGCGCGCTGTGTCAAAGGGCGATGCGTGCGCCGTCGTGGGCGCGCGCTCGGCGCTGTTCCTGCCGTTTCCCCGGCTCGGCCTCATCGTCGTCGATGAGGAGCATGATTCCGCCTACAAGCAGGAAGAAGGCGTCACCTACCACGCGCGCGACATGGCTGTCGTGCGGGCTCATCTCTCCGGCTTTCCCGTCGTCCTGTCCACCGCCACCCCGGCCGTGGAAAGCCGCGTCAACGCCGATCGCGGCCGCTACCGACATCTGATCCTGCCGGCGCGCTTCGCCGCCTCGGCGCCGCCGGAGATCGTCGCGCTCGATCTGAAGGAGCATCCGCCGGAACGCGGGCGCTGGCTGTCCTCGATTCTCGCAGCCGCTGTAGCGACGACGGTCGAACGCGGCGAGCAGGCGCTGTTGTTCCTCAACCGTCGCGGCTACGCGCCGCTGACGCTCTGCCGCGTCTGTGGCCATCGCATGAACTGCCCGAATTGCTCGGCGTGGCTCGTCGACCACCGCTTCCGCCGCAGCCTCGCCTGCCATCATTGCGGCCATGAGGAGCGCCGGCCGGATGCCTGCCCGCATTGCGGCGCGGAGGACAGCTTGGTCGCCTGCGGCCCCGGCGTGGAGCGACTTCAGGAGGAGGTCCTGGAGCGCTTTCCCGCGGCGCGGACACTGGTTCTCTCCAGCGATATGCCGGGCGGCGTGCAGCGGCTCCGGATGGAGCTGGAAGCGGTCGCTAGGGGCGAAGTCGACATCGTGATCGGCACGCAGCTTGTCGCCAAGGGTCATAATTTTCCCGGCCTGTCCCTGGTCGGCGTCGTCGACGCCGACCTTGGCCTGGCGCATGGCGACCCCCGCGCCGCCGAACGGACCTTCCAGCTCCTGACCCAGGTGACCGGCCGCGCCGGTCGCGCAGGGCAGGCGAGCCGTGGTCTCCTGCAGACCTACACGCCCGACCATCCGGCGATCCAGGCGCTGATCTCCGGCGACCGCGAGGCCTTCTACGCCAACGAGGCGGAGACGCGCCGGCGCGGGCGCCTGCCGCCTTTCGGCAAGCTCGCCTCCATCATCGTGAGCGCGGCGGACAAGCCGACAGCTCAAGCGCATGCCCGGGCGATAGCGATGGCCGCGCCGCTGGAGGAGGGGGTGCGCCTGCTGGGGCCCGCGGAAGCGCCCCTCGCCGTGCTCCGCGGCCGGCATCGCTTCAGGCTGCTCGCGCAATCGGCGTCGTCGGCCCGGTTGCACGAATGGCTGCGGATTTGGCTTGCGACCGCGCCGCTGCCACGCGGCGGCGTAAAGGTGGCCGTGGATGTTGACCCGATCAGCTTTCTGTGACGGCCGACTCCGCCCCCAAGCCGTTCCCGCCGGAATGGGCGGCCCAGGCTGTGCTAAGCCTTGATCAAATCCCTGAGCGGCGGCGCGATGGCGCTTTCGGGAAACGCGGTCTTGTTGATGATGGTGTCAGGCACGCCGAGATGGTCGCGCAACACGCCTTTGAAGATCGACCGCAAGTCCGTCGTTGGCCTGAGATCCCTTCCGTCGTAAAGGTTCTTCGCCGCGCGCCCTGGCCAATCCCCGATCACCCGGCCGCCATTGACGGCCCCGCCCGCGAGCAGCGCTACCGTCGCGACGCCGTGATCGGAGCCGTGATTGCCATTGTTGCGCACGGTTCGTCCGAACTCCGTCACTATCAGCACAACGGTCTTCGACCAAATCGCCCCGGCAGTGCCCTTGAAGTAGGCGAGACCGTCGTCGAGCTCCCTTAGAAGGTTAGCAAGACCGCCCTGAGCGGCACCCTGTTCCGTATGGGTGTCCCAACCGTCCACCGACAGCACCGCGACGCGCGGGCCGTCTTGCGCCGCGAGCATCCGGCCGGCGCCGCGGAAGCCCTTGTGCAGATCGCTCATCTGTTGCGGATCGGAACCCAGCCCTTCCGCGAACCGCTTAGCCTCGAGACCGCGATCGAGGTAGGCCAGCAGTTGCGGATCCCGGTTCTTGTAAAGCATTCGGATCGCGTTGAGCGTCCCTTCCTCGACATCCCCGAAAGAGGTCGGGGACCAGCCGAGAACCGGAGCTGTCCCGCGAAGCAGCAGGGGCGCTTGACCAATTTGGAT
>JACCSN010000179.1 GCA_013812985.1 Hyphomicrobiales bacterium
TGGCTGCGAAGCCAGACGAGGGCAGCTTGGTGGAGGCGGGGGTCGTCGTCAAACCACTTGCGGAATGCAGCGGCGTGGACGACGTAAATTCGACCGTTCGGGGTGTCTTTGAAGTAGCCGGCGTGCTCATTTGGACCGATCCTGCTGTCCTTTCCCCACTCGACCAAGTCAGCAGACGCGAGCTTCTCCTTCACAAGTTCAAAAGCTAGTTGGTCGGCTGACCGCTTCTGCCCCAATGCCGCGAGCGCTTGGTCGAAGCAGGCCTTAATCGCAGACTTCAGCCTCTTCGGGCGGTATGGAAGGGATCTTCACATCCATTGCTGACCGGCCCCCGATGAGTGGCCAAGGATTGGGAGTGTCTGAACCAAAACGGCCTCGCCTTCCTACGCTGGGCCTCCATCCGCATGATGGTCAGAAAGCTCTGTCAAACAAACCTTTGATCCCGGATGGACTCTAAGATTCTCGAAGATGGCGAGATGCCGACGAATGCTGAATCTGAAAGCGACTGAGGCAGCACCGTCCTGATGGAGAGGGATCGCACCGTAGGCATCGACTTGCCGCTCAAGTGTTGATCTGGGAAACGGATGGCGAGGTGCAGCTCACATACAACGACCCGACTTACCTTGCTCGCCGGCATGGCATCGACGAGTCCGACCCGGTTCTCGCAGAAATCGCCAAGGCGCTGCAGCGCTTCACCTCAGCCGCGGCAGCGCGATAAAAGCAGCGCTGATGATCCGCCCTCGCGCGCCGGCCTGAGGCCGGCGGAGCTTTAGCCGTCTAGCACGGCCGGTATTTCTGGATCTTCGTCGTGCGCAGGCCCGCAAGCCCGTGCTGATCGATCGACAGCTGCCAGGACAGGAACTCCTCGACAGTCAGCGTGTAGCGTTCGCAGGCTTCTTCCAGGCTGAGGAGGCCGCCGCGCACGGCGGCCACCACTTCCGCCTTACGCCGGATGACCCATCGCTTGGTGGACGCGGCCGGGAGATCGGCTATCGTGAGCGGGCTCCCATCGGGCCCGATCACATACTTTACGCGCGGTCTGATATGTTCAGCCATAGAGAACCCGTTACGCACAACAATTCAGAAGAGGAGCTTCTACGCCCCCCGACTTAAAATTCGCCTAAGTCACCGCGTTGTATTTCCTTAAGATTTGGCAGGGAGTTCGCGCTTCTCCGGAACGCTCGTCTCCTTTATAGTCCGGCCGCTGGAGCCTTCATGACTGACCTCGATCTCGACCTTGGCCTTCCCCGCGCGAATGCGCGCGTCGTCGTCGCAATGTCCGGCGGCGTCGATTCCTCCGTCGTCGCCGGCCTGGTCAGCCAAGCGGGCTACGACGTGGTCGGGATGACGCTGCAGCTCTACGATCATGGCGCCGCCACGCATCGCTCCGGCGCCTGCTGTGCGGGCCAGGATATCCATGACGCGCGCCAGGTGGCGGCCAAGCTTGGCATCCCGCATTACGTGCTCGACTACGAGGCGCGGTTCCGCGGCGCCGTGATCGAGCCGTTCGCCGAGAGCTATGCGCGCGGCGAGACGCCGATCCCCTGCGTGTCCTGCAACCAGACCGTCAAGTTCGCCGACCTTCTTGAGACCGCGCGCCAGCTCGGCGCGGCCGCCATGGCGACCGGCCATTACGTCCGTTCACGCCGGATCGGCGGCGGGCGCGCGCTCTTCCGTCCCGTCGATCTCGACCGCGACCAGAGCTATTTCCTCTTCAAGACCACGCAGGAGCAGCTCGATTTCCTGCGCTTCCCGCTCGGCGACCTCACCAAGGAGGCGACGCGGGACATGGCGCGCGAGATGGGTCTCGCGGTGGCGGAGAAGCACGACAGCCAGGACATCTGCTTCGTGCCGCGGGGCCGCTACACCGACATCGTGGAGAAGCTGAAGCCCGGCGCCGTCCGCCCCGGCGACATCGTGCATCTCGACGGGCGCGTGCTCGGACGCCACGAGGGCGTGATCCGCTACACGGTTGGGCAGCGGCGCGGCCTCGGCATCGCGGCCGGCGCGCCGCTCTTCGTCGTGCGGCTGGACGCGGATAACGCCCGCGTGGTGGTCGGTCCGCGCGAGGCGCTGGCGACCCGCGGCGTCCGGCTGCGCGAGTTCAACTGGCTGGGCGACGACGCGTTCAAGGCGGCGGGCACGGACGGCTTGCCGGTCTTCGCCCGCGTCCGCTCCACCCGTCCGCCGGCGCCGGCCCTTCTGGAGCTTCAGGACGGCGAAGCGGTCGTGCATTTGTTGGGCGAGGAGATGGGGGTCGCTCCGGGCCAGGGATGCGTGCTTTACGACCGCGACGATGTCGATGCGCGGATCCTGGGCGGCGGCGTCATCGCGGCACGGCTCGGCGGGTCCGAGCAGGCGGACGCGGCGTAGCCTCGCGGCTGCGCTGGCGCTGTATCGGCTTCCATCAGCCAAATATCCGCATGCTGAACTTCGCCGCGATGAGAGGACGCCAGCTTGGGAAGCTGAAGCGCCGGGTGCGGGACACGGCGGTCAGAGGCGCTCTCGCCGCGATCGGCCTCGTCTTCGTCGGGCTGGCGATGGTGTTCGTCCTGGTGGCCGCCCACACCTGGGTGTCGGCCCGCTTGGGCACAATCGGCTCGGCGGTCGTGCTGGCCGCGGCGCTCCTGATCATCGGGCTCGTGTTCCTCCTGCTCGCCTCCCGGCCGATGCGGGAGGAGCCGCTGGACGCCTCACCAGCGGAGGCTGGGCTCAACGTTGGCTTGGGCGATTCCCCGCTCGTCCAAACGTCCAGTTCGGCGGCATCGCCCTTGCAAAACCCGATGGTCCAGGCCGCCGGCATGGGCCTGATCGCCGGAATCCTGCTCGGCCGCCGCCGGCCCCGCCGCCGCCGGTCAAAATAGCGGACTGATGAGCGGCCGCCCGTCGAAATGGGCGGCGAGATTGGCCAGCATGAGGTCGCTCATCGCCCGCCGGGTCTCGACCGTGGCGCTGCCCTGGTGCGGCTGGAGAATGACATTGTCCATGGCGAACAGCGCCTCCGGCACGTTCGGCTCGTCGGCGAAGACATCGAGCGCGGCGCCGCCGAGCCTGCCTTCCCGGAGGGCGGCGACAAGGGCCGGTTCGTCGACCACCGAGCCACGCGCCACGTTGACCAGGATGCCTTCGGGCCCGAGCGCGTCGAGGACGCGCGCGTCGATCAGCTTCTCCGTCCCGGCTCCGCCCGGAACGATGACGATAAGGGCGGCGCTGGCCCGGGCCAGGTCGGCCAGGTCAGGGTGGTAGGGGTAGGGCGCGTCCGAACGCTGATGGCGGGCGAAATAGGCGATGTCGCAGCCGAACACCTTGAGCTTTTCCGCGATCGTCATGCCGATGCGGCCGAGCCCGACAATTCCGATCCGCCGGCCGGCGATACCGCGGGTCAGCGGCGGGTCGCCGTCGCGCGTCCAGCGCCCGTCCCGCACATAGCGGTCGTAGCTGACGATCCGCCGGGTGGCGGCCAACAGCAGCGCGACGGCCAGGTTGGCGACATCGTCGTTCAGGACATCCGGCGTATTGGCCACCCGCACGCCGCGACGGCGCGCATGGTCGACCGCGTGCGATTCGGTGCCCACGCCGATGGAGCTGATGATCTCCAGGTTGGGCAGGGCGTCGATCAGGTCCGCCGGCGCGCCGAAGAAGTTGCTTGTGGCGATTCCGCGGACCTTGTCGCCGATGTCGCGCAGAAACGCCTGCCGGTCCAACGCGGCGTGGAGCCGGTGCAAGGCGTAAGTCTCGTCGAGCGCCGCCATGACATGCGGGGCGAGTTCTCCGAGCACCAAGACATCCGGCTTCATCGCTTCCTCGGTCGTTTGTTGCTTGAGATGAGCTTCGCAGGGCAGTCGGACCTCGACATGGGGTCAGGGCGGATCATGCGCCGCCTAAGGAACCGCCCCGATCGGAGCGGCGTTGACCAGCCGCCGAAGGGGCGACAATGGTTCGAAACCCTTCAGGTGAAACTTCGCAGCCCGGCCGTCCCCTTCGGGCGATGGGAGACCAATTCATGTCTACTCTCGGCATCATCCTGCTTGTGCTGATCATTCTGCTCCTGGTCGGCGCCTTGCCATCCTGGGGGCACAGCCGGAGCTGGGGATACGGGCCCTCCGGCATCATCGGCGTGATCCTGATCATCCTGCTCATCCTGCTCCTCATGGGCCGCATCTGAGCCTCCCCGCTCGCCTCCCGCGACGCGCCTTGCAGGAGGCTCAGTGAGCCATAAGGACCGGCAGCGTCATGTCGCGCAAGATGCGCGTCGTGGCGCCGCCGAACACCGTTTCGCGGAGCCGCGAATGCCCGTAACAGCCGAGGACCAGCATGTCGGCCGAGAATTCGGCCGCGTGCCGGAGAATGTCCTCGCTCACGGACCGGCCACCGCTGCGCGAGATCGAGATGGGGACCGCGTGGACGCCATGGCGGCTGAGCGCCCGCGTCATCGCGTTCAAGGTCACGTCGCCGCGCGGGCTGTCGACGGCCACCAGGCGCATTTCGGCCTCCGGCGCCAGAAGCGGGAGCGCGTCGAAGCTCGCCCTCGCCGCCTCGCGCGACCCGTTCCAGGCGACAAGGACGCGGCGACCCAAGGGGCGCAACTCGCCTGAGACGGGAACGATCAATACGGGTCGGCCGGTGCCCAGGACCAGGTCGTCGGGGCTGTAGCCGGCAGCGGCCGGGATGCGGTCGTGGTACTGGGAGGCGATCACCAGGTCGGCAATGTTGCAGAAGGTGGAAGCCGCCCGCATGGTCGGCTCGTCGCCGGTGTCGGCGTTGCTCCACTCGAAGGCGACGCCGGACGGCTCCACACCGTGGCGAAAGGCCCGCCTGATCGCCTCGGCGTCGTCCTTGAACGCCTCCTGCTGGGCTACGATGAACTCCGTGCTCATGGAAACCGTGGCGTCCGCGTAGACGACGACGGCCGGGACGACGTGAACGCCGACCAGGGTCGCGTCGCTCCTTTGCGCGAGCGGAATGGCCATTTCGAGCAGCCGGGAGCACAGGCTCGCTGCCGGCAGGTGGACTGCGATCGTCCTGAGTGCTGGTTCCATCATGCCTCCCTCGCGCCGGACCGGCCGACCATGCCGCGTCGCGGGCTCTCGGCGCAAGCTGGACGGCGCCGACCTTACCGGGAGCTGAGCCGGCGGACAAATCAGCTGTGGCGGCTATCGCGTCGATGGTGGGCGGGGCGACTTGTGGACATCGCGCTGGGAGCTATCTATAGATCGCCCGGTTCCAAGGCGGATTGCTATATGCGCTCGCCGGAATACGCATAAGGCCCGGCCGAAGCCAAAGCAGCGGCCGTGTCCTACGCGACGGCGGAGTAGCTCAGTTGGTTAGAGCAGCGGAATCATAATCCGCGTGTCGGGGGTTCGAGTCCCTCCTCCGCTACCAAAATTCTCTTAATTAAATCAGATACTTGAGAGCAGGCCGGCAGCGATGACCGGCCTTTTCATGTCGCGCCATGTTGCGAACGAATACCGTTGATTTCCAACGATTTTCAACGGCACTCGGCAACTCCACGCAACATGCTCGCGACATGCGTGAACGTGGAGTAGACCGCGATGGCCGCGGCAAGAAAGCTCACAGTCCAGCAGATTGCATTGAGCGATATTCAGA
>JACCSN010000183.1 GCA_013812985.1 Hyphomicrobiales bacterium
CTGCCCGTATCGGCGCCGGCCCGGTCAAGCCGCCGCCCTGCATCACGGATACACCATTCTATCTTGTCACGCGTGGCAGCGAAGGCGTGGATATTGTGCCCTCGACCATGCCGCAAATTGTCACCTAAATCACTGAACCCACTACGTAATCGCTGGCCGTCATGTGGCACGAGCAGAAATATTCATCCCCGCTCTCAAAACCTGCCGTATCGTCCCCAGACCGCTGCTCATGAGGGACCGGATGGCCACCGGAACCGTTTGGGAGCAGCGGGCGGCGCCGTGGCGCGGGTCCGGAACCCGTGGCCGCGGTACGCCCCGGAGGGGTCGCCCGCGCGCATCCTACCCTTCGCAAGAAGGCAATGCGCGCCGCCGGTGTGCTCGCGGCTAGGGCCCTGAGGAGCTTCGCGCAAGCGGAGCCTCAAAGGGAGGTAAGAGCGACGAGTCGGGGAGAACGAACGCCGCGCGGGGCGCTGATGAAGCGCCACATACTAAATTTGCGAGGTGTTTTGTCAGCGCCCCGCTCCCTCGCTCCGCGAGGGGACTACCAAGGCTCTTTGACAAACCCCGGACCGGGAGGCCGCGGGACCGACGACGTTTGCTTTCAAGGTCCCCAGCACCCTCATGGTGAGGTGCGAGCGGAGCGAGCCTCGAACCACGAGGGTCCAGCGGGCGCCTTGCACCCGATCTTCGAGGCCCGCTCCTGAGCCTGTCGAAGGGGCGGGCGCCTCAGGACGAGGGAGCATATGGCATGCAAGCCTCACAGGCTCTTACGCGACGCCGGGGCGCCGCCGCATTTGCCAAAACAGGGCGAGCAGGGATGCGGCCGCGACCGGCAGGACGACGATGTTCAAGGCGTGCCAGCCGCCGGCGAGCAGCATCTCGCCCGACGAGTACGAGGCGAGCGCGACGAGGCCGAAGATGACGAAGTCGTTCAGGGCCTGCACCTTCCCGCTCTCTTCCGGCCGGTAGGTGCGGGTAACCAGCGCGGTGCCGCCGATGAAGCCGAAGTTCCAGCCAAGACCGAGCAGGACCAGGGCGAGCCAGAAATGGCCAACGCTGACGCCGGAGAGCGCCACGGCGGCGCATCCGACCAAAAGCAGCAGCCCGACTGCGACGATCCGCTCCGCGCCGAATCGCGCGATCAGGGAGCCGGTCACGAAGCTCGGCCCGAACATCGCCAGCACGTGCCACTGGATGCCCAGCGCCGCGTCATTGGGGCTGTGATGGTGCATCACCATGGCAAGCGGCGCAGCGGTCATGACGAAATTCATCAGCGCGTAAGAGGAAGCCGCGCAGCCGACCGCCACCAGGAAGCCGGGCTGGCGGGCGATTTCGCCCAGGCGACGCCCCGTTTCGGCCGCGCGGCGGATTTGCGGCCTCGGGATTTCGAGGACGGTGAGCGTCACGGCCGCGAGCACGCTCAGCACCGCCCCTGCCAGGTAGGCGCCGGCGAAAGGCACGCCATCGAAATAGCCAGCGAAGCGGATGACGGATTGCGGTCCGATGATCGCCGCGGCGATGCCGCCGGCCAAGACGAGCGAGATCGCGCGCGGCCGGAAGGCGGGGCTGGCCGTATCGGCGGCGGCGAAACGGAACTGCTGGACAAAAGCCGCGGCGAACCCGGCGAGAAACGTGCCGGCGCACAGAAGCACGAACGACGCCCGCGCCATGGCAAGGGCACAAAGAGAACTCCCGAGCGCGCTGATCAGCATGCCCGCGATAAAGCCCGGCCGGCGGCCGACTTGGCGCATGAGCAAAGCGGCAGGGATGGTCCCGCATGCCGTGCCGACGACGAAGGCCGTGATCGGCAAGGTCGCCAGCGACCTGTCGTCGCCCAGCAAGCCGAAGGCGGCAAGCGGCGCGGTGGCGAAGACGATCGGCGGAACCGAGCCGCCCAGCGCCCCGGCGACCGCGAGGACGAAGACGTTTCGCCGCGCCGTCGCATCGTCGGCGAGCGCTGGGGCGGCAGTCTGGTCGGTCATGAGCTTTGCACGCCTGGTCCATGCACGTAGGCGCGCCTGTGTAACGGAAGCGGGCGGCCGCGGAAACGCACTTCGGTCGGGCCTCGCTCCTTCGTGAGCGCGCCGATGCGCGTCACCGGAACCCCGGCCTCCGCCGCGGCCTCTCTGAAGCCTGGTTCACTCCTCGGCGGGATCGCCGCCAGGATCTCATAGTCGTCGCCGACGGTAAGCAGCGTCGCAAGCTGGGTATCATCAGCCCCCAGCGGAAAAGGCAAGGGCACGCGCTCCGCTTCGATTGTCGCCGAACAGCCCGAGGCCCAGGCGAGCTTGTCGCAATCACCGACGAGCCCGTCCGAAATGTCCATGGCGGCGGAGGCGTATTCGAGCAGCGCCGGCGCCAGCCGCAGACGCGGCTCCGGCACGCGGTAGCGGCTGACCAGGCGGTCGCGTTGGTCGGCGCCGAGGCCGTCCCAAGGCCCTGTCTTTCGCCTGAGCAACGCCAGGCCTGCCGCGCCATCGCCGATCGTTCCCGAAACAAAGAGGAGGTCGCCGGGCCTCCCTCCGGAGCGGTGCACCATCCGGCCTGTCGGGACAGTCCCGAACGCGGTGATCGAGATCACCGGTCCGGCCGGAGCCGAGATCGTGTCGCCGCCCAAGAGCTCGATGCCGAAAAGCTCCTGGTCGATGCGCAGGCCGCGCGCGAAGGCGGCGATCCATCGCTCCTCCAGGTCGGAAGCGAAGCAGACGCCCAGGAGATAACCGATCGGGCTCGCGCCTTTGGCGGCGAGGTCGGACAGGTTCACGCGCAACGCCTTCCGGGCGATCGTTTCGGGCGGATCGTCGGCGAGAAAGTGCACGCCCGACGCGATCATGTCTTTCGTCAGGACGAGGTCTAGGCCGGGCGGAACCCGCAGGTTGGCCGCGTCGTCGAGGAGTCCAAGGCCGCCCTTGCCGGCGAGCGGGCGAAAATAGCGGTCGATGATGGTGAGCTCGTCCGGCGCCACAAGGGTCTCATCCCGCCGTCGACGCGGCGAATTCACCGGGCCGCGAATGCCTCGCGACATTGTCGAGGACGCCGTTCACCAGGCCCGGCTCGTCGGCCTCGAAAAAGGCGCGCGCGATGTCGACATATTCGGTGATGACGACCCGGCCGGGTATATCTTGGCGCTCCAGCAACTCGAAGACGCCGCAGCGCAGGATCGCCCGCAGCGTCAGGTCGATGCGGGTGAGCGGCCAGGTGGGCGGCAGCGCGTCGTGGATGATCGGATCGATCCGCCGCTGCTCTTCCACGACCCCGCCAACCAGCAGGCGGAAGAAGGCCAGATCCGCCGGGCGCAGCTGCTCGCCTTCCAGCTCCTGGCCAAGCCGGTGGGTCTCGAATTCTGCCACCACCGCCGGCAAAGGGGCTCCGCCCACGTCCATTTGATATAGCGCCTGCACAGCGCCGAGCCGCGCCGAGCCGCGCTGGTTGGC
>JACCSN010000207.1 GCA_013812985.1 Hyphomicrobiales bacterium
CCGACCAGGAATACGGGAACGGTTCCGATCAGCATGGCCCCGAAAAGACGAACCGGGCCGCGATCGAAACCGCGCTCCGCCAGCCAGCCGATGATCGCCGCGGCGACGGCAAAGCCCAGCAGGAACCCGCCGGTCGGGCCGAGCATGTAGCCGGCGCCAAGCCCCTGCTGCGGCGTGCCCTGGAACACCGGCAGTCCGAGCGCTCCCTCGCCGAGGTAAAGCAGCACAGTGGCGAGGCCGAGCCGCCATCCGTATGCGGCGGCAAGCAGCGCCACGGCGCCCGTCTGCAGCGTCATCGGCACCGGCCAGAACGGCACGCTGACCTTGGCGGACGCCCACAGGATCAGGCTGCCCAGCACGGCGAAGCCCGTCAGCGCCGCCGCGCGCGCAATCCCCTCGCCCGGAATGAAGCGGCCGACCAGCGGCTTGCTCAGTGCGACGGCGCTCATGCCAATATCCCTTGCGTCCCCTTCGGTCCGCTATAGACACGCTTTCGGAAGCCGGCAAGGAGCCGGGAGAGCATGGACCTGGTCTTCAATCGAAACTTCGACCCGCGCCATGGCGAGGCGGTTCCGGTCGCCCCCGGCGTGCGCCGGGTCACCGCGCCCAATCCCGGGCCGTTCACGTTCGGCGGCACCAATACGTTCCTGATCGGCGAAGACGCACTCGCCGTGCTCGATCCCGGCCCAGCGAACCCGGCCCACATCGCCGCCCTGCTCCAGGCGATTGGCGATGCGGAGGTGGCCCACATCCTCGTCTCGCACACGCACCGCGACCACTCGCCCGGCGCGCGGCTTCTCCAGGCGGCGACCGGCGCCACGATCCTGGCCGCCGGCCCGCACCGTCCGGCGCGCCCGCTCGCCGGCCTGGACGAGAAGCAGCGGCCCGACGCGGGCGCCGATCTGGATTTTTTGCCCGATGTCGCGCTGGCCGACGCAGAGATTGTTGAAGGACCGGGTTACCGGCTGCAGGCCATCGCAACGCCCGGCCACACAGCCAATCACCTCGCCTTCGCGCTGCTCGGCGCCGATCTCCTCTTCTCCGGCGACCACGTCATGGGATGGGCGACCACGATCGTCGCGCCGCCGGATGGCGCAATGGCAGATTACATGGCCTCGCTCGACAAGCTCGCGGCCCGGCCGGAAAGCCGCTACCTGCCGGCCCATGGCGGCGCGATCGATGAGGCTCACGCCTATGTTCGCGGGCTGCGCGGCCACCGCGAAATGCGCGAGCGAGCCATCATGGAGCGCCTCGCGGCCGGCGACCAGACGGTCGCCGAGATCGTGTCGCGGGTCTATGAGGGCCTCGATCCGGCCCTCGTCCCCGCCGCCGCGCTTTCGACGCTCGCCCATCTTGAGCATCTCGTCGAGCGGGGGCTGGCCGGGAGCACAGGCGCGTCGATCGCGGCCGCTCGTTACTGGCTTGCCGACCCGCGCTCGTCCGGCGGCAGCGGCGGCGATTCGACCGGCGCGGGAGGCGGCGGCGCGGTCAGGCTCGGCTGAAGCGCCACATCGAGGTCGGCGAGGAAGCTCCTGATGCGCCTGGCGTTCTGGCCGAGGTCGTGCAGGCCGGTCCGGGAAACGGAGCGCATGTCGAGCCTGGTGCGGCTCCCCTCCGGCCTGAGCCGCACCAAGACGTCGTCGGCGAAGCCGAAGAGCGGCGTGCGGGCGACGGCGTGCAGCGTCGCAGTCTCCGGTTGATGCGACTCAGCCTCGCGCGCGGCCGTTGGTGTTTCGATCACACCTTCGCTCCTCGATCGCGCCGCCACTCTTTTGGTGCCCAGCGCCCTGACGACCGCCGGGTCCTGGGCGGGCGCGGGGCTCGCCGCGGCCTCAGCCTCCAGCGCCGACGACGGCGGCGGAGTGTCGGCGACGATCTCCCAGCCGCGCTCCTCTGCAAGCTTCAGCGCGGCTGCGTGCACCGTCGCGATTGGCAGGGCATAGATCCGCGGCGCCAGGTCCGGGTAAGCCTCGCTTTGCAACGTGACTCGCTCGCCCGCGGTTTCGTCGACGGCAGCGGCGGCGGAATCTTCCAGGCCCGGCGGGTCGGCGAGGTCCGTGCTGACATCGTTCAGGCGCGGAAAGATCAGCGCCGCCGCGCTCACGCCGCCGAGGAGGACGAGGACCGGAAGCGCGTAAAGAATGCCGGCGAAAGCCGCTCCGGCGCCTTCCGCCCCCGACCGCCAGATGTCAGTCAGCGCATACGCCGCGAGCCCCACCGCGATCAGACCAAGCACGAAGCCGACCAGGAGCACGGATACCAGCGCCGGCCCGGGCACCAGCCCGGTCCGCGCGCCCAGAGCGCCAAGGACCAGCACGGGCACGGCAAGGCCGCCGACGAGCCTGGCCCAGCCGGCGGCGCGCGACAGGTGCACCGGAACCCGCGCTCTCATCGTGCCCTCATGGAGGGGTTTTCCTCGCCAAAGCAGGTGAGCCTTATCGCCTGCGCAAGGCGGCCGGCAAGCCAATGCTTGCAATATGCCTCGGGCCGCCGAGTGGTTCCGCAC
>JACCSN010000211.1 GCA_013812985.1 Hyphomicrobiales bacterium
CCTCTGGCGCGTCAGCGTCGCACCGAATATGGGTCCGGGCGTCGTCGAGGCGCTGAAGGACCTGGGCGACATCCGCTACTTCTACGACTGGTCGGGCGGGCTCCTGTGGATCGAGGCGGCGGGCGAGGCCAACGACGGGCTGGCGCGCGAGATTCGCATTGCGGTTGCCGCGGCAGGCGGCGGCCACGCCACCCTGGTCCGCGGCTCGCCGTCGCTGCGCACCGCCATCTCCCCCTTCCAGCCGCAGCCGGAGCCACTCGCCGCTTTGTCGAAGCGCCTGAGGGAGCAATTCGACCCGCGCGGGATTCTCAATCCGGGGCGGATGAATTAAGATGAGGCAGGATCGCTGCGAGGCCAAGCACATGCGCCCGGAAGAAATATTCAGCTCCGACCCCGAAATCGTTTCGGGGGAGCTTGTCTTCCGGGGAACGCGGGTCCCCGTGGAGACGTTGTTCGAGAACCTAAGAGGAGGGTTGTCCCTCGGAGAGTTCCTCGACAACTTTCCCACGGTTGAGCGTGCCCAGGCGGAGGCGGCGCTAATCCTCGCCGTCAAGGACCTGAGGCGCATGGTTCCTTGATTGGATGAGGGCCATATTGGACGAGAGCGCGCCCCGCATGCTGGCCCGAACCCTCTCCGAGCTTGGCGGCGACGTAGCCGAGTTCCCACTACGCTGGAAGGGTCTTCGCAATGGTGAGCTTCTCGACAAGATCGAGGAAGCCGGAGTCGACTTTCTGATGACTTGTGACAAGAATCTGCGTTTTCAGCAGAGTTTTCGAGACCGAAAGGTAGGACTCGTTGTGCTTCCTTTCCAGCGGCTGGATCTGCTTCTGGAGATCGCGCCACAAATTGTCAGCGCCTTAAGGGTCCAAGCCGAACGGTCGATCGTGACGATGTCTGGAGATGGGCTATATCGTCGTGATCCGCTCGCCTGATCCGACGCTTATGCAAACCTCCTTCTCCCTGGCCCAGCTCGCCGACCCCGACATCAAGGAAGCCGACGCGATCCTGCGCCGCTGCGTCCATTGCGGCTTCTGCACCGCCACCTGCCCAACTTACCTGGAGCTGGGCAACGAATTGGATTCGCCGCGCGGCAGGATCTACCTCATCAAGGATATGCTGGAGAACGACAAACCAGCGTCCAGCGAAGTTGCCCTCCATATCGACCGCTGCCTGTCCTGCTACGCCTGCATGACAACCTGCCCGTCGGGCGTCGATTACATGCACCTCGTCGACCAGGCGCGCGTCCGCATCGAGAAGACCTACCGCCGCCCCCTCCACGACCGCATCGTCCGCGGCCTGCTCGCCGCGATCCTCCCCTATCCCGCACGGTTCCGCGCCGCCCTCCTCGCGGCGAAACTCGGCCGGCCTTTCGCCGCGATCCTGGAACGCTTCGGCCAGCCAGGAGCCCGCCTGGCCGCGATGCTGTACCTCGCCGCAACCTCCCGCCCAGCGCCAAGGCGATCACCTCCAAGGCTTCCCCCCCCCTCTCCCGGGACGGGAGAGGCCGAGTCCGAGCGAAGCTCGGAGCCGGGTGAGGGTGGCGCGGCCGGGCTCGACGTGAGACACCCTCACCTGGTCGCTGACGCGACTCGACCTCGCCCGTCCCGGGAGAGGACAGAAGCCGCCCGCGGCCGCGTCGCGCTGCTCACCGGCTGCGCCCAATCCGTGCTCGACCCCGGCATCAACGAAGCCGCGATCCGCCTCCTCAACCGCTTCGGCATCGAGGTCGTCCTGCCGGCGGGCGAGGGCTGCTGCGGCGCCATCGTCCACCACATGGGGCGCGACGACCAGGGGCTCGCCCTCGCCCGCCACAACATCGACGTGTGGACGCGCGAGATCGAAGGGCAGGGGCTCGACGCCATCCTGGTCACCGCCTCGGGCTGCGGCACTTCGGTCAAGGATTACGGCCATGCCTTCCGCCTGCAGCCGGGTTATGCGGCGAAAGCCGCCAGGGTCTCCGCGCTCGCCCTCGACATCACCGAATACCTGGCCCGCCTCGACCTGCCGCCGGCCGAGCAAAGCGCCGGGATGATCGTCGCCTACCATTCCGCCTGCTCCATGCAGCACGGCCAGCGCGTCACCGTGCAGCCCAAAATGCTCCTGGAGAACGCCGGCTTCAGCGTCCGCGATATTCCCGAAGGCCACATCTGC
>JACCSN010000216.1 GCA_013812985.1 Hyphomicrobiales bacterium
TTTCAAGGCCGGCTCGGAGCGGCGTGGCGCGTGCATCGAGACGCGCCCTTACAGGCGCTCCTCAGCACCAGGGAGGTTTGCTGATGCCGCTCACCACCACTCCTCATCCTGAGGGCCCTGGCGAAGGCAGGCGTCTCGAAGGACGCACGAGGAATCCGCAGGCACGCATTCATTCGCCGCCCCTTTCAATTCATCGCCCAGCTGATCTTCTCGACGATCCGGTCGGCGGTCGGCAGCGCGATGTCCTCCAGGTTGTCGGCGGCCGGCAGCGGGATGTGCGGCGTTGTGATGCGGACGATCGGCCCGTCGAGACGTAGAAGCTTTCGTCGGCGGCGATGGAGGCGATCTCCGCCCCCCAGCCGCAGAGGCGGGGATTCTCCTCCACCGTGAACAGCCGCCCCGTCTTGGCGATCGAGCCGAGGATTGTCCGCGTGTCGAGCGGCACCAGCGAGCGCACGTCGATGACCTCGCAGTCGATGCCGTGCTCGGCCTTCAGCTTCTCCGCCGCCGCAAGCGCCCGCGGCACCATCAGCGCCAGCGCCACGATCGTCGCGTCGCCGCCGGGCCGCAGGACCTTGGCCGTCCCGAGCGTGTCCAGAATCTCGCCGTCCGGCACCTCGCCCTTGGTCGCATAGAGCGACTTGTGCTCGAACATGATCCCCGGATCCTCGTCGCGCACCGCCGCCGCCATCAGCCCGACCATGTCGGCGGGCGTGGAGGGCGCCACGACTTTGAGGCCGGGGATCATCATCGCCCAGTTCTCCACCGACTGCGAATGCTGCGCGCCGAAGCGCGAGCCGGCGCCGTTGCCGGTGCGCACCACCAGCGGGCAACCGGTCTGGCCGTTGGTCATGTAGCGCGCCTTGGGGATCTCGTTGGCGATGAAGTCGAAGCAGACGGCGAGGAAATCGGAGAACATGATCTCGGCGATCGGCCGCAAGCCCGTCATCGCCGCCCCCATCGCCGCGCCCAGAATCGCCTGCTCGGAGATCGGCGTGTCGCGCACCCGCTTCGGCCCGAATTTTTCGTAGAGTCCGACGGTCGCCTTGAACGCGCCGCCGGGCTTGGCCACATCCTCGCCGAGGAACACGACGCGCTCGTCGCGCTCCATCTCCTGGGCGATGCCGCGTGCGACGGCGTCGCGGTAGCTCAGTTCCGCCATGCCCAGCCCCCATCGGCGTAGACGTCGCTCGTCAGCAGCTCCAGCGCCGGCGGCGGCGCCGCCTTGCAGGCCTCGGTCGCCGCTTCGCCCTTGTCCTTCGAGGCCTGCTCGACCGCGGCGATGAGGTCCGGGCTGACGCCGAACTCGGCCAGCCGCCCGCGATAGATCTTGATCGGGTCGCGCTCCAGCCAACGCTCCAGCTCGCCCTCCGGCCGGTACTTTGCCGGGTCGGCGCGCGAATGGCCGGAATGTCGGTATGTCATGCACTCGATCAGGCTCGGCCCCTCCCCCGCCCGTGCCTTGGCATAGGCGTCCAGCGCGGCGCGATAGACGGCGTCGGCGTCGTTGCCGTCGATGACGATCCTGGGCAGGCCGTAGGCACTTGCGCGGTCCGCCGCCGGGTGCTCGACCGGCGTCATGTCGGCGATCGGCGTGTATTCCATGTAGAGGTTGTTCTCGCAGACGAAGACCACCGGCAGCTTCCAAACCGCCGCGAAGGTCAGCGCTTCGTGGAACGCGCCGATATTGGTCGTGCCGTCGCCGAAGAAGCAGACGGTGACATCGCTCGCACCAAGATATTGCGCCCGCCAGGCGGCGCCGTTGGCGATGCAGAGATGCGCGCGGATGATGGCGTAGGAGTCCATCACGCCGTGCTCAACGCTCGTCAGGTGCATCGACCCTCCTTTGCCGCGCATCAGGCCGTTGTCGCGCTGCATGAGCTCGCCCAGCACCTTTTCCATCTCCGTGCCGCGGGCGAGCGTATGGGCGTGGCCCCGATAGGTACAGAACGACAGATCGCCGGGCTGCATAGCCACCGCGAAACCCGCCGCGATCGCCTCCTGCCCGAGCGACAAGTGGCTCGTGCCCTTGACGAGGTTCTGCAAGAAGAGATCGAAGGCCCGCTTCTCGAAATCGCGGATCTCCACCTGCAGGCGCCACAGCTCCAAACGCGTGTCCTGGCCGATGTCGTCGTTCGGCCGGTTCTGGTTGATAGCGTCCAAGATCGTCCCCTAAGGCAAGTGGCGGTTCCTCTCCCGGGACGGGAGAGGCCGAGTCCGCGCAAAGCGTGGAACCGGGTGAGGGTGTCCGCGCAGCGCTCCACGTTCGAGACCCTCACCCGCTCGGCTCTCGCCGAGTCGGCCTCTCCCGTCCCGGGAGAGGAGGAGAGCGCCGTTCCGTGCCACTGCGAAATACCGCTAATACCTGTTCGCAATCGGCAGCTCTTCGGCCGGGAACAAGCTGATCACCTGCGCACCCTTGTCGGTCACCACCACCTCTTCCTCGATGCGGGCGGCCGAATAGCCGTCCTTGGCCGGGCAATAGGTCTCCAGCGCGAACACCATGCCGGTCTTGATCTCCATCGGGTTGTCGAGCGACACGA
>JACCSN010000225.1 GCA_013812985.1 Hyphomicrobiales bacterium
TACCGCGACATCGAGAGCAACTGGCTCCGCGACGGCGTCCTGGATCGAATGACGGCCGGCCCAAGCTCCTTCGTGATCGAGCGCCCCGGCGAAGTCGAGAGCCGTTTCGAGATCCGGTCGATGACCGGCGAGCGCATCGATCTTGGCGCGTTCGCACGCATCTTCGACGTGACTCACTACCGCGACGGGCGCGGCGACGGCATCTGGCGGCCGCTCATGTCGCGGCTCGGCTATTCGGGGTTTTCCGGGAGCGGGCCGGAGGGCGCGAGCTTCCGCCTGGACAGCGTGGTGATCGAGAACCTCGACGGGCGTCAGCCTGAAAAGCCCTTCACGGCCCTATGGGACAGGCTGCTCGATCCGGCCATTCCCGATGATGCGAAGTCCGACCTCGCGCTGGAGATCGTCCGCGAGACGTACGCGTCATGGCGGGTCGGGACGATTCGGATGGCTGCGCTGTCTCTCGAGGCGCCGGGCGCGCAGGCGCGGTTCTCGCTCGGCGGCATCTCGGTCACGGGTCTCTCGACGGCGGGGATCGACAGCTTCGCCCTGAAGGATCTGCGCGGCGCCGGCCCGAACGGCTTCGCCGCGCTCCAAACATTCGAGTTCGCCGGCCTCGTTTTTCCGGACATGCGCGCGATGATGAAGTTCGCCGCGCTTGAAACCGATGCCGATGCCGGCCAGCACGCCGACACCATCCGCTCCACCTTCGCCGCGCTGCCGCGCATTCCCCATGTCGAGATCAGCGGCGCGGCCGGCGGGGAGAGCGAGGCGAAAGCCGTCACGCTGCAAAGTTTCACGCTGGATTTCGGCGACTGGAGCGAGCTTTACGCGCGATCGACCGACATGCGCGTCGAAAGGCTTCGCATCCCGCGCGATCTCCTGCAGCTCGACGCCCCCACCGCCGAGATCGTCAATACGCTCGGCTATCAGGATTTCGTGCTCGGCATGTCGGTTGCAGACCGCTGGTCTCCGGAGGCTGGAACGGATGACGGGCGCTGGACCGTCACGATGCAGGACGCGGCCGATGTCGATCTTGCCTATACGCTGACCGGCGTGTCGGAGGACTGGGTGCTCCGCGCCACCGCCGCCGCGGGCCGCACTGAGGGCAGCGAAGCGGCCCTGATGGCCATGTTCGCCGAGCTTGGCCTGAAGGGCGCCACCCTCAAGATCACCGACCGCTCGCTCCTCGACCGCGCCTTCGGCGTCGCGGCCAAGAAGCAGAACCTCTCCGTCACCGGCCCCGCCTATCGCGAGCAGCTGCGTGGCGCCCTGCCCTTCCTCCTGTCCGCGGCCGTGCCGGCGAACCTCTCAAAGCTCCTCAGCGCGCCGCTGCAGGCCTTCATGGCCGGCGGGCAGACGCTGGTGGCCGAAATCGCGCCGCCAGCGCCCATTCCGCTGACAGACATCGCCGAAGGAATAAGCGAGCCCATGGCGCTGCCGGAGCGCCTTGGCGTGACTCTCAGATCGGAAGCTGCTCCGGCGCGGTGACGGCGGCGTCGGCTCCCGCCTGCTTGCTTCCCTCGGCGTCCGGCATGCGGGCGCTATTTTTGAACGTGAAGAAGGGACCGCGACGCTCCCTCGCCTTCTCGAGGCAGTTCGGCCGGACGGCGCTTACGCCGCGCCGCGCGACTGGCCGAGCCTATCGGCGGCCACCGCCTCGATCTCGGCGCGGATTTCCGGCCGCTCATCCAGGAAGACGCGGAAGTCGCGGGCGTACAGCAGCAGCAGCTCGCAGAAGGCGATCGCCGTCACGTCCGCCATGCGCGGCGCGCCGGTGAGGAGCGCCAGCTCGCCGAAGAAATCGCCGCGCCCCAGCCGCACCTGGCCACGGCCTGTATCGACCTCCACCGCGCCCGACGCGATGAACCACGCCGCGTCGCCGCGTTCCCCCCTGGCGATCAGCCGCTGCCCCGGAATGGCGAAGGCCGGCCGCATCAGCCGGCTGACATCCTCCACGTCGCGCTCGCCCAGCCGCTCGAAGAGCGGCACGCGTTTGATCAGCGTCGGGATGTTCAGCTTCAGATCGAGCTTCGGCCGCGCATCCCGCCGGTGCCGCTCCGCGACGTGGCCGACCAGGTCGCGACGCACCTCCGGCCCGATCAGGCCCTCCTCGAACAGCTGCTGGTAGCCGTGCTCCTCGCGGCGAAGCGCCGACATGCGGAGGAACCGGCGTTCCAGCTCCTCGGCGTATTCGGGGTATTGCAGGCGCAGCGCGTCGAGCGAGCGCGTCGTCGCCTCGCGGCGTTCGGTGAGCGCGAACCTCGCTGCTTCCGCGACGGACGAGCCGAGCAGCGCCTTGAGCTGCCCGTCGGCGAAGCCGAACAGCTCGTTCAGTACGATCCGGTTCACCAGGAGCGCCTCGAACCGGTTGGAAAGCTCGTTCTCCAGCGGGCGGCCCAGCCGAAGCCGTGTATGGAGCGCGTTGGCGAGCCGCATCTTGCGCGAGAAGCGGAGCGCGGCGGCCGCTTCCCGCCGGTAGCCGTCGCAGCCGGCGGAGCGTGTCGCATCGAGGAGCCGCCGCGCCCGGCTCAGGAGCAGGCCGACCATCCCCGGCGACACCGTCCGCGCCTCCAGGTGCTCCAGGATCAGGTCGTGCTCGCGGGCGGCCAAGGCGGCGAGGCCAAGCGCCAGCCGGTCCGCGCCGGAGATGCCGGCCGCGCCGTCGCGGGCTTCCGCCGCCCTTTCCTCTCCGCCGGAATATTCGGCCGCCACGTCGGCAGCCAGCTCCGGCGACAGCGCATAGCCTTTGGCGGTCGTGGCGATGGCTTCGCGGACCTCCGCGTGGGAGAGCGCGATCGCCTGCTCGCGCAGCGCCGCGTCCGCCGGGCTCAGCCGGTCGAGGCCGAGAGCGCGCATCAGCGGCCGCAGCGTCGTGCCCTGTACAAGCAGCGTGAACAGCACGAAGCATGTCGCGAGCACCGCGACGAAGCGCTTGATCTCTTCGGGCACGCCGGGGCTCTCCGTGACGGCGAGCGCCAACGCAAGCGTAACCGCCCCGCGCAAACCGCCCCACAGCATGACGGCGCGGTAGGATGGCGAGATTGCGGGCGACACCCGCAGCGCGCTCAGGATCGGCATGAAGCCGAAAAGCACGGCTGCGCGGGCGAGGAGAGCGGTGGCGACCAGCGTCGCGAGAAGCAACGCCTCCTGCCATCCGATATCTCGCAACAGCCGCGGCACAAGAATCGCGGCCAGGATAAAGACGAGCGACCCGGCCCAGAAGGCAAGCTGCTCCCAAACTTCCTTGACGTAGCGCCAGGAGGACGGCGAGACCCGCGCTGGCCCGAGCGCGCTGATCGTCAGTCCCGCCGCGGCGACCGCGACCGGCCCGGAGAGATGCCAGTGCTCCGCCGCCACGAAGACGAGGTAAGGCAGCGCCAGCGTCAGCGAGACCTGCACCAGCCGGTTCTCGCCGCCGCGCCTCAGAAGTGAGGCGAAGACCCGTCCGGCCAGGAGCCCGATCAGCCCGCCGGCGACCGGCACAACCGCCACCCGAAGCGCCGTTGCTCCCAATTCCACTTCGTGCCCGGTCGCCAGGAGTTCCAGAAAGATCACGAACAGCGTGATCGCCACCGCGTCGTTTAAGAGGCTTTCGCCTTCCACCAGCCGCGTCAGCCGCCCCGGCGCGCCGAGGTCCCGGAAGATGGCGATGACGGCGCTCGGATCGGTCGTCGCCACGATCGCGCCGACAAGCAGGCAGGCAATCAGCGGCGCGCCGGAGATCGGCCACAGCGCCGCCCCGATGGCGAAGGTCGCCACCAGCACCGCCACCACCGCCATGGTGAAGATCGGCACGGCGTCCTCCGCCATGTCGCGCGCGTCGATATTCAGCGCGCCCTGGAACAGCAGCGCCGGCAGGAAGATGAACAGGAACACCTGCGAATTGATCGGCAGATCCGCGATGGTCTCGGCCAGAGCTTCCATCGCGGGGCCGGACGAGGAGCCGATCAGCGTGGAGGCCGTGCCGATCAAGATCCCGAGCAGCGCAAGAATCACGCTCGACGGCAGCCGCAGCCGTCCGGCGAGCGGCTCGGCCAGGCTGACCACCGCCAACAGCGCGGCGAGGACAAGAACCATCGTCGGTATGGCCATGGCCACCTTGGGATCTGGGACATGAGAGCATTGCCACCCGCGGCCGGCGAAGGGCAAGAGCGGGGTTTGCGCGCGAATGCAGAGGCCGGCGGCGTTCCGGATTGCTTTACCAAACCGCAGCATGATGCGATGAAAGCGTGCTTTCGCTAGGATTGACCGTGCGTCCCAGGTTCTCCCTCGTTGCCGCCGCCCTCTTTGTCGCCGCCTGCCAATCAGGACCGAGCGGCTCTGCGGGCGTCCAGACCGCGCCGCTCGCCTACCGAGAGTCAGGGGCGCGCGATCCGCGGTTCGCCGCGATCGTGGTGGATGCGGCGAGCGGCAAGATCCTTCACGCCGAGGACGCCGACGCCCAGCGCTACCCGGCCTCCCTCGTCAAGATGATGACGCTTTATCTCCTGTTCAGCGCGGTGGAGAGCGGCCGCCTCGGCCCTCAATCCGAGCTGATCGTCTCGGCCGAGGCGGCCCGGCAGCCTCCGTCGAAGCTGGGCCTGCGCGCCGGCTCGACCATTCGGGTCGCCGATGCCATCGCCGCGCTCTGCGTGAAGTCGGCGAACGATGTCGCCGCCGTGGTAGCGGAAAATCTCGCCGGCTCCGAAGCCGCCTTCGCCAGCGAGATGAACCGCACCGCCCGCTCGCTTGGCATGCGGTCGACCACCTTCCGCAACGCCTCCGGCCTGCCGGACCCGGCCCAGACAACCACGGCGCGCGATATGGCCGTGCTCGCCCGCGCGCTGCAGACGCGCTTTCCGACGCACTATGCCAATTTCTCGCGAGAACGTTTTAGCTGGGACGGAAAGGTCTACGAGAACACCAACAAGCTCCTCGGCGAGGTCTCGGGCATGGACGGCATCAAGACCGGCTACACGAACGCCTCCGGCTTCAACCTCGCCACTTCCGTCCGCCGCGGCGGACGTCGCATCATCGTGGTAGTGATGGGAGAAAGCTCGAGCGCCGCGCGCAATGCCGAAGTAGCGGCGCTGGTTTCGGCCTACATGCCTGGACAAAGCGCGTGGGCGCTTTCTTATCGCTAAGCGAGCGATCGAGGTCGGCGGGCGTTCATCCGCCGTTCGGATCGGTTCTCAAAACCCGGAACAGGAACCGGTTCAGGATCGATTGGCCGCGCCTTATCCCTCGCGAAAGGTGCGAGCCATCTGATCGGCGAATGGCTTCGTCAAATAGGAGAGCACGCTCCGCGTGTCGGTCTGAACGAAGGCTTCCACCGGCATGCCGGGGACGAGCTTGACTGCGCCGAGTTCGGCGATCTCCTCGTCGGAAACCCCGATGCGGAGCGTATAGAAGACAGCGCCCGTCCTGGAATCCTCCGAAACGTCCGCGGAGATGAAGATCACGCTGCCTTCGATCTCCGGCGTCGTCTGCTGATTGAAGGCGGAGAACCGAAGCGCCGCGATTTGCCCGATGCGGATCCGGTCGATATCCTGCGGCGCGACCTTCGCCTCGATTTTGAGCGCATCCGCTTCCGGCACGATCTGCAGGATCGGCTCGCCAGCGCGGATCACGCCGCCGACCGTGTGGGCCGTGAGGCCGAAGACCACGCCGTCCTGCGGCGAACGGATGTCGACGCGGTTCAGCTCATCCACCGCCGCGGTCTTCCGCTCGGTGAGCTCGGCCGTCTTGGCGCGGATCTCCGCCAGCTCGCGCCCCACCTCGGCCCTTAGATCCTCGTCGATCTGCGCGATCTGCAGCTCGGTTTCCGTGATCCTGCCCTTCGCCTGCGCGCTGGCCGCCGTCAGCGCGCCGCGTTCGCCGTCCAGCCGGCTCGCCGCCCGCTCCAGCTCGTTGACGCGGGGGGCGGTGACCAGCTGCTTGCGGAAGAGCTCCTGCACGTTGCCAAGCTCCTTCTGCACATTCTCAATTTCCTCGGCCTTGGCTTTCGTCTGCGCTTCCAGCCCGA
>JACCSN010000252.1 GCA_013812985.1 Hyphomicrobiales bacterium
CAATCTGCGGAGGAGGGATCGGTGCCATCCATCGGCGAACGCACGCTCCTGGCGCTCATCGCCCAGATCTACGATGCCGCGCTCGATGCGGGCAGGTGGCCGGATTTCCTCGACAGTCTGGCGGAAGCCTACGGCGGCCCCGCCTGGCTGTTCTCGCAGGACCTCGTCAATTCGCAAGCGTCGCTTTCGACATTCGTCCGGATGGACCCGGCTTACGCGAAATCCTACGAAAGCTATTTCGCGGCAAAGAACATCTGGATCCAGAACGCCACGCATAATTACAGCGCGACGCATCATTTCGAGGAAGGCTACTTCGCCGCTGGCCAGGACGACATCGACACCGCGACCTTGGAGCGGACCGAGTTTTACAATGACTGGCTGAGGCCGCAGGGGCTCTATGAAAGCGCCGGGACCTGCTTGATGAAGCGGAACTTCCTGACGACGAACATCACCGTCATCCGCGGCGGTCGCCCGGGCACGTTCCAGCCCGAGGAGCGGGAAGCGTTCAATCGCCTCATCCCGCATCTGCAACGCGCGGTGCAGGTCCACGGTCAGCTCTTCTCGGCCAGCCTGCGGCGGAACGGCGCCGTTCGGGCGCTGGAGGCTCTGACGATCGGCATGATCCTCGCGGCCCCGGACGGGCGCGTGGTGTTCGCCAACCCGGTGGCCGAGCGTGTCCTCCTTGGCGGGCATGGCCTCGGCGTGGGCTCCGGGATCGTCTGTGGGGCCACGCCGGCCGCCACCGATCGCCTCCGCCACGCAATCCGGAAGGCCGCCGCGACGGGCGGCGGCGGCGGGGACGATCCAGGCGGGGTCATCCGCCTCGCCGGCGCGACGGGGCGTTCGCTCGCCGTGCTGGTCTCGCCGATCACGCCGGAAGCGTCTCCCTTCGGCCTGCCGCAGGAGCCGGGCGCCCTGCTGCTGTTCGCCGATCCGGGCCGGAAACAGGGTGTGAGCCCGGCCGAAATGGCGGACCTCTACGGCCTGTCGCAGGCCGAAGCGCGCCTCCTCAAGGCTTTGGCGGATGGCGAGCGTCTGGCCGATTATGCGCGCAAGGCCGGCATCAGCCTGAACACGGCGAAGACGCAGCTGTCGCAGGTGTTCAGCAAGACCGGCGAGAACCGCCAGTCGGATCTGATCCGCCGCGTGCTCTCCGACCTGACGGTCCACGGGCCGAACGGCGGGCGGTGAAATAGACCCTCGAGCGACAGGCGGATGTCGCAGACACGCTTTCCAACCCGTTGCAATCTTAATAAAGGGTAGACCTCGCCGTGCAACCGGGCGGCCGCCCGAAATCGGGGCTAACGGATGCGGCCCGGCCGAAATCCTGCTGACTAAGAGGGGCGTTCCGATGAAGCACCGAGGAAAATGCGTCCGCATGATCGCGGCATTTGCTGGCGCGATGATCGCATCATTCAGTTTTGGCGCGCAAGCGGCTCCGGTCGGCAGCCCCGCGGAGATTAACGGCAAAGTGTATGTCTGCGGGACCAAGCTCTGCAACCAGCACGACAACCCGATCCAGCTCCGCGGGATGAGCACGCACGGCACGCAATGGTTCAGCCAGTGCATCACGAACCAGTCCTTGAACGTGCTGGCCAAGGACTGGAAGGCCGACGTTATTCGCGTTTCGACCTATGTTCAGGAAGACGGCTACGAGACCGACCCGCTGTACTTCACCAACCTGGCGCATGAGATCATCGAGAAAGCGACCGCGCGGGGCCTCTACGTGATCGTGGACTGGCACATGCTCGATCCGGGCGACCCGTATTACAACCTGCAGCGGGCCAAGGCCTTCTTCACCAGGATCGCCACCCGGCACAAGGACAAGACCAACATTCTCTACGAGGTCGCCAACGAGCCGAACAGTTTCTCCTTCGGCGAGCCGAATGGGCTGACCTGGAGCCGACTCAAGAGCTACCACGAGAGGATTATCCCGGTAATCCGGGCGATCGATGCCGACGCTGTTGTTCTTGTCGGCACGCCGGGCTGGTCATCCTTGGCAGTGTCAGACGGTGGCAACGAGCGGGTCGTGATCCGTAATCCGGTGGCAGCCGAAAACATTATGTACACGTTCCACTTCTAGCCGCCTCCCACGGGATTTATCATCTGCAAGCGCTATCGAGGGCGGCGGACCAGATCCCGATGTTCGTCACCGAGTTCGGCACGCAGGATTATGCGGGCTAGGGTCCCAACGATTTCGTGCAGACGCAGAAATACCTGAACCTGATGAAGACGAAGAAGATCAGCTGGGTGAACTGGAACTATTCGGACGATATCCGTTCGGGCGCCGTGTTCCACGAGGGTGCTTG
>JACCSN010000256.1 GCA_013812985.1 Hyphomicrobiales bacterium
ATGTAGGGCAGGGCGCGCGAAAACCGTGGCCGCCAGAGGCGTGCGACCACCGCTTCGACCGCGTCGAAGAACCGCCAGCTAAGCGGATAGGCTTCCGTGGACCGCCAGGGCGTCATTTCGAGTTTGAACCGGGCGAGGCGCTGTGGAACCTTGACTGTCTAGCGCGTTCGCCGCCAGCGCCTAAGCGGCGCTTTGCCTCGCTCAGGCGCCGGTCGTCCTCTCGACAGAGCGCCGGCGTGCTCCCTCCCTTCTTGCGGGGGAGGGCTGGGGAGGGGGGAAAGAAGCCGGACGGCGACCTTCATCTGTCCCCCTCCCCTAGCCCCTCCCCGCAAGGGGGAGGGGAACGCGCGTTTGCTGGAGAACGGGGTTGATTTCGGATGACTAGGCGATGCCTGGAAAGTGCAGGGCATTCGCATGTGGTCGTTCCTCTCCCGTCGCGGGCGAGGAGGCGGCTCGATAGGCGATCGATCTCCCTTCAAGAGGGGAGGTTAAGGCTCATCGCGCCGTAGGCAAGTCGCAAATCACCCCTGCATGATGGCCTTGAACTTGCCGAACCACTCGCTCTCGTTCTCCACCTGCACGCGGGACGGGATGCGGATCAGCCGGGCGAAATCCTCGTTCGTCGTCGGGTAGGACGCGTCGCCGGCGAGATCGGCCGGCGGCGTCAGTCCCGGCGCCACGCCCGGCAGCCCGAGGCCGTCGAGCCACACCTGCTGGGCTTCCTTCGAGATGGCGAAGTTGATGTATTGCTTGGCCCAGTAGAGCTCGTTCTCCGGCAGGCCCTTGGGGATCCACAGGCCGTCGGTGTCGACCTTGGCGCCCTCCTCGGGCACGGTCCAGCTGATCTTCACGCCGTTCTTGCGCGCCTCGCGGGCATTGGTCGAGATCGTGCAGGCGAGGTCGATCTCGCCGTTCTGGAACCAGGTGGTGAAATCGGGGTCCTCGCCCAGCAGCGGATCCTGCTCCTTCACCTTGGCGATGAAGTCCCAGGCCGGCTGCATGTTCTCCGGAATATCCTCCAGCTTGCCGCCGCCCGCCACCTGGGCCGGGAAATGGAAGCCGATGCCGTCATTGTAGAGCGCGATGCGGCCCTTGAATCTTGGCTCCAGCATCACCTGCCAGGATGTCGGCGGGCCGTCCGGAAACGCTTCGTCGCGATAGGCGAGCACATATACGTAGGCGTAGGTGTTGACGATCGGCGTGCCCTCAAGTCCGATCGGCCTGGCGAGCTCCGACACGTTGGCGAGGTTCGGCAGGTCGGACAGGTCCTCCGTCACGCCGCGGAGCGCCGACTTGGTGGCGTTGGTCGTCGTGTCCCAGTTGATGTGGATCGGCGGGACGCGGTTCTGCGCCACCGCCGCCCAGACCTTTGGCTGGATCTCGTTGTCCTCGGTGAGGTCGTGGCGGACGGCGACGCCGGTCATCGCCGTGAACGGGTCGGACACGCCCGCCTTCAAGGAATCCACCCAGCTGCCGCCCCAGGCGCGCACGATGATTTCCGCCGGCTTTTCCGGCTCCTGCGCGAAAGCCGGCCGGAGCCCCAGCGCCGATAGGCCGGCGACCGAGCCGAGCGCCGCAGCGCCGCCCAGGACATCGCGCCGGGACACACGCCCCATGCGGGGATCAAAAAGCTTCGTCATCTCACTCTCCTTCACTTCTCGTTGCCGTGTCATCTGGATAAACCAAGAGGTCCCGGCTGTTCCAGCCGAGGAAGACCCGCGATCCAGGCTCGAACTGTCCAAGGCGGGCCGGATCGTGGCTGAAGACGCGAACGGCCTGGTCACCCAGCGACCCGATTTGCACCTCGCAGACGATGCGCTCGCCCTCGAAGATCACATCCGCGGTCCTGCCTTCATGGATCGTATCGAGCCCGCCAAGCTCCGTCACGGACGCGGCGATGCGGATCTGCTCGGCCCGCAAGGCCGCCTTGGCAGGCGATCCAGCGCGGGGAGGGGCCCCGCCAGCGACGGCCCGGCCTGGAAGCTCTACCCCGCCGACGATCAGCGCCACCGCGTCGTCCCGCCCCGACGATATCGTGCCGGAGAAGAAATTCGTCACGCCGATGAAGCCCGCCACAAACGGGTTCGCCGGCTCCCGATAGGTCTCCGCCGGACGCGCTTTCTGCTGGATGCGGCCTTTGTCCATGACGATGATCTCGTCCGACATCACCAGCGCCTCACGCTGGTCGTGCGTCACGTTGATCGTGGTGACCCTGAGCTCGCGCTGGATGCGGCGGAACTCGATCTGCATCTCTTCGCGCAGTTTCCGGTCCAGCGAGGCGAGCGGCTCGTCGAGGAGCAGGAGGTCCGGCTCGAAGACGAGCGCGCGCGCGATCGCGACGCGCTGCTGCTGGCCGCCGGACAGCTCGTGCACCCGGCGCGC
>JACCSN010000288.1 GCA_013812985.1 Hyphomicrobiales bacterium
CCGTGTCCGCGCTCCTAATCCAGACCACCATCAACGCCGCCTATGCGGCGAGCTACATGGCGCTCATCGCCGTCGGGCTGGTGCTGATCTTCGGCGTCATGGGCGTCATCAACTTCGCCCATGGCGAACTCTACATGGTTGGGGCCTATGCCGTCGTCGCCGTCTATGCCGGCGCCGACATGCCATTCGCGGTCGCGGTGGCAGCAGGCCTTGTCTTTGTCGGCGCCCTCGGTCTCCTTATGGAATGGGGCCTGTTCCGGCCGTTGCGTGAGAACCCCCTCGGCGGCCTGATCGCCTCGATTGGCTTCCTGCTCATCCTGCAGAGCCTGGCGGTGCTGGCCTTCGGGCTCAGGGCGCAGAACGTTCCGCCGATCAGCAAGGAGCGGCTCTTCGTCGGTGGCGCCGTGCTCACCTATGAGCGGCTGCTCGTCATCGTTGTGACGCTGGTGCTCCTTGGCGCGCTGTGGCTGTTCCTGCGCCGGACCCGCTTCGGGTGGGCGCTCCGGGCCGTGGCGCAGGATCGCGAGGCGGCCGCCCTCCAGGGCATCTCCATCAATGGGACCGCGCGCCTCGCGATGTTCATCGGCGCGGCGCTCGCCGGAACGGCGGGCGCGCTGACGGCGCCGCTTGTCGCGCCGTCGCCCCTGATGGGGCACTCGGTGATCGTCACCGCCTTCATCATCATCATCGTCGGCGGCATCGGCAGCCTGGAAGGCGCCGTCATCGCGGCCATCCTTTACGCCTTCGTGCACACCTTCGTGACCACGCTCTACGACGGGGTCATCGCCAATATCGTCGGGCTGCTCTTGATGCTCGTCGTGCTGATCGTCATGCCGAACGGCCTGTTCGGGGCCAAAGAGCGTGCCTGAGCCGGACGCATCCGGGCGCTTGCCCCGGCTCGCCGGCGCGCTGATCCTCGCCGCGGCCCTTGTCGCGCTGCCGCACCTGCTCAGCTTCTCGCAGCAGGAACTGCTGGTTTTCCTGGCGATCAACGTTCTCGTTGTCGTCAGCTACAGGCACCTGACACTGACGGGCGAATGGTCGCTCGCCCATGTGGTCCTGATGGGCGCCGGCGGCTATGCCAGCGCGCTGTTCGCGAAATCGTTCGGCGTGCCCGTGCCGCTTTCGATGCTGCTCGGCGCCGCCACCGCCGGGATTGTCGCTCTGCTCCTGAGCTTCCCGCTGTTCCGGATGAAAGGCTTCTATTTCCTGATCGGCTCTTTCGCCGCCGGCGAGGTGATCCGGCTCATCTGGAAGCGCTTCACCGATCCGTTCGGCGGCGCCACCGGCATCAAGCGCATCCCCGGCTTCCCCGAGCTGGACCTCGGCTTCCTGCACGTCGATTTTTACGACCCGGCGAACTATTATTACCTCGTGCTTGCGGTCGTCGCGCTGTCGGTGCTGATCCTTCATCGGATCGAACGGTCGCGGATCGGCCTCACATTCCACGCCATCCACTGGCAGGACAAGCTGGCGGAATCCATCGGCGTCGACACCTTCCGCTACCGCACCCTGGCCTTCGTCATCGCCTCATTCTTCGCCGGGCTCGCCGGCGCGCTCTACGCCCATTACCTTTCGACCGTGAACCCCAACCAGTTCGATGTCGGCCAGATGGTCTATGTGCTGATCTGGACGATCGTCGGCGGCACAACGCGGCTCTATGGGCCGATCCTCGGGGTCGTGGCGCTGACGGTCGTCGACGAGATCGTGCTCCGAGCGATCGGCATCGACCAGATCCGGCCGCTCCTCTACGGCTCGATCCTGATCGCGGCGATCCTGTTCCTGCCGAAGGGGCTGGAGAGCCTGGTGATTCGGGCCGGGGAGCGATTCCAGGCTGCGTCGCCGGCGACGAGGCCGGTCGGGCACGCGGCAGAGTAGCTCGGTGTGTGCGCGGAATACTCGTCGCGGCCCTCCCCCCTTGCGGGGGCGGGCCGGGGCGGGGGGCAGGGCGCGCCGCCGAGGCCGTCATCCTTCCCCCTCCCCCAGCCCCTCCCCGCAAGGAGGAGGGGAGTCACCCCGGCAAACCATCAGCAGCACGGCGCCCATCAGCTTGCGCGTGTCGTTCAGCATTGCCGGGCGTTCGCGCCGCCAGCGGGCCAGGCGCTCGCCGGCTTCTATTCCCGCCACAAGCCGGAGCAGGCCGGGAGCGTCGACGCGGCCGCGCGCCTCGGTTAAGAGTTCGCCCCATTTCACCCGCCAGCGCTCCTCGTACGCGTCGCGGTGCCGCTGCTCCAGGCGCAAATGGAAAAGCGATGAGCGTGCCACGCGCGGGGCCGTCATCGTGACGACCCAGCTATCGCAAGCCCGCCAGACCCGCACCGCATCGTCCAGAACTTGCCCGCTCGCCCGCTCGTTGCCGCTTTCCGTTAGCCGGGCCGCTTGATTGGCGAGGCTCGCGCCGAGCCGCGGGTCGTCGCGCGAGAAGTTCGCGAGAGCCAGCCGAAGGCTCAGCGCGATCGCTTCGCGGGCATCATCCAGGCGCCCGGACGCAAGACATTCCAGGGCTGTTTCGGCCGCATTCTCCCAATCGAGATCCTCCTGCCGCCAGCCGGCCGAAATCAGCTCGGCGAAACTCCAGGCCTCAGGCGCCAAGATAGGCCCGCCGGACGTGGTCGTCGCCGTGCAGCTCCGCCGCCGCCCCGTGCAGCGCCACGCTGCCGGTCTCGAAGACGTAGGCGTATTGTGCCAGCCCGAGCGCCAGCTCAGCGTTTTGCTCGACCAGCACGACCGGCACGCCCGCCTCGACGATTTTCAGGACGATGCGGCCGATCTCCTGGACCATGATCGGGGCGAGCCCCATGGAGGGCTCGTCGAGCAGGAGGAGCTTGGGGCGGGACATCAGCGCGCGGCCAATGGCGAGCATCTGCTGCTCGCCGCCGGACAGCGTGCGCGCCCATTGCCGCCGCCGCTCCTTCAGGCGCGGGAAATGCGCGAAGACATCGGCCAGGTCGTCCTCGACCGCTGCCTTGTCCCTGCGCAGGAAGGCGCCGGTGCGCAGGTTCTCCTCCACCGTCAGGCCCGGGAAAACGCGCCGCCCCTCCGGCACATGCGCGATGCCGCGCGCCACGATCTTCTCCGGCGCCAGCCGGTCGATGCGCTCGCCGGCGAAACGGATCTCGCCGGCGGAGGGTTTCGCGAGCCCTGAGATGGCCCTGAGCGCCGTGCTCTTTCCCGCGCCGTTCGACCCGATGATGGTGACAATCCCGCCGGCGGGAACCTCCACGCTCACGCCCTTCAGCGCCGCCACCGTCTTGTAGTTGACCCGAAGCTCGCGGATCTCAAGCAGCACGGCTGGGCCGCCCGAGATAGGCCTCGATTACCCGCGGGTCGTTGCGGACCTCTTCCGGCGTGCCTTCGGCCAGCTTCTTGCCAAAGTTCATCACCGTGATCCGGTCGCAAAGGCCCATCACGGCCTGCATGTCGTGCTCCACCAGCACGATCGTCACGCCGCGCTCGTCGCGGAGCTGGCGGACATGGCCCATCATCCGCCGCGTTTCTTCCGCGTTCATGCCGGTGAACGGCTCGTCGAGCAGGAGCACCTTCGGATCGGCGGCGAGCGCGACGGCCATACCCAGCGCGCGCTGGTGGCCATGCGGCAGGTTCGCCGTTGTCTCGTGCGCAAGATCGCCCAGGTCGAAGAAGCGGAGCGTCTCCCAGGCTCGTTCGTCGGCGGCGCGCTCCGTGGCGCGGTCGGCGCCGAGGACGCGGCTCAGGAACCCGGCGCGGCAGCCGAGGTGGCAGCCGACCCGGACATTGTCGATGACGCTGAAATCGTGAAACAGGGTCGTTCCCTGGAAGGTGCGGACCAGGCCGGCCCGGGCGAGCCGGCTGGTCCGCCAGCCGGCGACGTCGCGCCCCTCGTAGAGGATGCGGCCGCCGCTCGGCGCGTAATAGCCGCTGACGAGGTTGAACGTCGTCGTCTTGCCGGCGCCGTTGGGCCCGATCAGGCCGTGGATCGCGCCCGGCCGGACCTCGAAGCAGAGCTCGTCGACGGCTTTCAGGCCGCCGAACCGGCGGGTCAGATCGCGCACTTCAAGCAGCGGCGCTCCCGCCGGCTCGCCGACCATGAATCTCTCTCCCTGGAGCACTGGAACGTTGGCGGACTTGAGCGGGACCGGTCAAGCCCAAACGGGACCGCCCAGGGCAATGTGGTTGACTGGATTGTAGCTCAATGCTCGCGCCTGGCTGTGGCTCGAGCTCGCTCTCCTGTCGTCATTGCCGGCCTTGATCCGGCAATCCATTCCGTAACGCATGTGACAGGGCGGCCGCCACGGAATGGATGCCACGGTCAAGCCGTGGCATGACGACAATGAGGGTGCGTTCTACAATTCTCGATCACACAGCGTTGTTATTTGGGACCGCCGTCGCTAGCCGCTGTTGGCGCGCAGAAGGTCGTCGCGGGCCTTTTGTAGATGCTCGCTGATGCGGGCGGCCGCCATCTGCGCGTCGCGTTGGTCGAGCGCTTTCAGGACTTGGCGATGCTGGCGGTTATATTCTGCGATCTCGACGGGCGTCAGGATCTGCTCCTTCATCGCGTCCCACTGGGCATGTAGCCGCACGTCGTTGATCTGCCGGCAGACATTGACGAGCAGCGGATTTCGCGAGGCGCGGGCGATCGCCAGGTGGAACTCGGAATCCCACCTGGAAAACGCGTCCTTGTCGCCGGTCGAGGCTTCGGCCCGCGCCAAGATCGTTTCCATGTCGTCGAAGTCGCGCCTCGTGGCGTTCAGCACGGCAAGCCGCGTCGTGTAGGGCTCGACCGCGAAGCGCGCCTCGATG
>JACCSN010000322.1 GCA_013812985.1 Hyphomicrobiales bacterium
ATTCGACCGCACCGCCTATGATCCGGAGGAGCGCGCCGCCGAGGAGCAGGCAGCCGTCAACGATGCAGCCGGCGGCGTTGACGCGACAGGAGCCGGCGGCGTCACGCCCGGCCTGACCCCGACACCCGCCGATCAGCCGGCGAACCAGGACATGGCGGCCGGAACGGAGACCGACACCACAGTCGTCGAGCAGCAACCGGCGCAGACCGATACGTCCGCCGCTCCGGCCGACCAGGCCGGGACCGTCGTGACAACGACAGCCGGAACCACCGCTGGGGCGGGCGCCGCTATGGACGGCTTCATGAGCTACTCCGCCGACCAGATCCGCGCGAGCACCATGATCGGCCAGGAGATCTACGGCTCCGACAATGACAGCATCGGCGAGGTGTCCGACCTGATCCTGCAGGAGGACGGCGAGACCCGCGCGGCGCTGATCGATGTCGGCGGCTTCCTCGGGATCGGCGAGAAGCGGGTGGCGATCCCGTTCGACCAGATCGAGATGACCCAGCCGACCGAGATGGACACGGCGGTAGGGACCGCTCCGGGCGTGTCCACCGATCCGGCCGCTCCGGCCTCGACGACCGATCCGGCCATGACAACCGATCCGGCCAACCAGACCGACACGACCGCCACGGTCGACCCGGCCGCGCCAGTCGATCCGGCCGCCCCGGCCGTGGTCGCCGACGCGGAGCCGCGCCTGATGGTCGCCATGACCCGCGAGCAGCTTGAGCAACTGCCGGAATGGCAGGACCCCGCCCGGGCGGCCGCCGAGGGGATGGCCGCGACCGACCAGAACACCGCGGCTGGCACAGCGCCGGCCGCCGGAGCAGACCCGAACGCGGCCGTCACGACCGACGGGAACATGGCTGCCGGAGCCGACGGGCAGATGGCGGAAGGGACGGCGACGCAGGACCAGTATCAGCCGGTCACCGACGAACTCAGCGCCGAGAACCTGATGGGCTCGGCCGTCTACGGCCAGAACGATGAGAACCTCGGCGAAGTGGGGGACGTCATCTTCGATATGCAAGGCGCGATCCAGGCTGTCGTGGTCGATGTCGGCGGCTTCCTCGGCATGGGCGAGAAGCCGGTGGCGATACAGTACAGCGCGCTCAACGTTCAGAGGAACAACAACGGCGACGTGCGCCTGATGGTGAACGCCACGCAGGAGCAGCTGCAGAACGCCCCGTCCTACGACGTGAGCACCGGCATGAGCGAAGGCGCCGCCCAGCCTGCCATTCAGTAGACTCGCGGTTGAACATCCGCCCGCCGGCACTTCGCCGGTGGGCTTTTTTGCGCCTGATTTGGTGCGGGCGGCGGGAGTCGAACCCGCATGGGCAGTGCCCGAGGGATTTTAAGTCCCTTGCGTCTACCGGTTTCGCCACGCCCGCATGCGGATGGGCGTACGGCGCGGCAGGGCGAAGATCAAGCCGGGCCGGGCGCGGAGACTCACCGAAAGGCGCCGCTCTGAAAAAATCGCCCATGGCGCGCCGCCGATTGCGGGGATCGCAATGATCGAGGCGGGCGTTGGAAATTCATGCACATCGGAGAGAGCAGCCCGTTTTAAGCCAAAACTCGCAAGTTGCAAGATGATCCGGCAAGACGCCCCTATTCTTCATCGTTACTTCCGTTCCGGTTAAGGTCGCCAAGCTCTCCGGCCAAATCGCAAGTGCCGCTCTGGCGGCGCGGCCAGGCCATCCGCGTCCCTCAGCCACGGAGTGAACCATTGCGCGCTCGCGACGTCGTCCTCGCTGGGATCTTGGCTGGATCGTTTCTCGCCCTTCCCGTCCAGGCTCAAGAAGCCGAGTGGACGCCGCTGGATCCATCCCGTTTTTTCCCGGAGCTATTCGAACCGTGGATTCCAGTGCCCGACGGCTCGAGCGGCGCCCCTCGCCAAGGGTGGCTGAACACCGCCGACGGCTTTTTCACCCGAGAAGCTCACCTCGCATACGACTGGATCGAGGACGGCGGCAGCGACGCGCACCGCGGGCTGGCCAGATTGCACTATCCGCTGTCGCGGCGCTTGTGGGCTGGACTGGAGGTCCCTTTCATCCGGGAGATCGAAGGCGAAACCGGGTTTGGCGACGTGGGCCTGACGACGCAGATGATGCTTGTTGAGAGTCGCGACCTGTCCCTGAATGCCGGCATCGGCTTCGAATTTCCAACCGGCGACGATGACACCGCCGTCGGGTTCTTCGGGCCCGACGTTTTTGGGTTCGTGCCGCAGATCAATCTGTGGACCGACCTCGGCGCGGGCGTGGCGCTGCGCGGGCGGCTGTCCTACGTGCTCAGGGAGGACGAGGGGGTCGACGGTTTCGCCGCGAACGTGGCGCTCGGCCAGACGATCACCGGCGCCGAGGCGACGCCGTTCGGCCAATTCACCTATTACCTGTCAGCCAATCTGTTCGAGCCCGAGGAAGGCTCCACTTTCTTCAGCCTGACCCCCGGCATCCGCACGCGACTGGCCGGCGATTTGTTCTTCCTGGCAGGTGTGGAGGTTCCGGTCATCAACCGATCCGACTATTTCGACCAGCGGGTGATTGCCCAATTCGTTTACGGGTTCTGAGCCGCCCGCCGCGATCGCCGACGAACCGGTAGCTCCGCGCGTCGCCGCCCTACCCGCCCTGCCCCATTATGGGCGGCTGAAAGCTCAGGCCCATATCCCAGGGGAAGTAGATCCAGGTGTCCTGCGACACTTCGGTGACGAAGGTGTCGACCAGCGGCCGGCCCATCGGCTTGGCGTACACGGTGGCGAAGTGCGCCTTGGGCAGCATCTCGCGGACGATCGCCGCCGTGCGGCCGGTATCGACGAGATCGTCGACGATGAGGATGCCGGCGCCGCCCGCGCCGGCCGCCGCGGCGACTTCCGGGCCGATCCCCTTCAGGACCGCGGTTTCGCCCTGGCTCTTGTAGTCGTGGTAGGAGGCGACGCAGACCGTCTCGATCAGCCTGATTTCCAGCTCCCGCGACACGATCGCCGCGGGCACCAGGCCGCCGCGCGTGATGCAGACGATCGACTGGAACGGCCCAGCTCCCGCGAGCCGCCAAGCCAGGGCGCGCGCGTCTCGATGGAACTGGTCCCATGAAACCGGGAACGCCTTCTCGGCGAGCGCCTGGGTCATGCTATTCTCCGTGTCCGCCAGCCGCGAGCGCCTGCTCCATCGCCGCCCGCGCGCGCGCCAGCACCTCGGCGTCGCGCGACCGCAGCACCAGGCGGGTCGTGAACCGCTGGCCGTCGTGATAGGGGTACGAGCCGATCCGGACTTCCGGATGCGCCGCCTGAACCGCCGCCGCGGGCGCCGCGATGTCTCCCTCGCCGCGATGCGCCTCGATCGTTTCGCTCAAGACCGGCCTGGCCGCCGGCAGCATCTTGACCACCTCGTCCATCATCGCCTGCAGGATCGACGGCACGCCGGCCATGACGAAGACGTTCCCGACCGCAAAGCCCGGCGCGGCGGAAACCGCGTTCCGGATGAGCCGGGCGCCTTCGGGAATGCGCGCCATGCGGAGACGCGCCTCGTTCGGCTCGATGCCGCGGCTCGCCCAGAACGGCAGAAGCAGGTCGACGGCGCGCTGGTCGATGTCGATCGGCAGATTGAAAGCTTTGGCGATGGCGTCGGCGGTGATGTCGTCGTGCGTCGGCCCGATGCCGCCCGAGGTGAACACGAAATCGTAGCGCACGCTCAATTCCCGCACCGCCCCCACGATTGCCGCCTCGCGGTCGGCGACGATGCGGGCTTCTTCCAGGTCGATGCCGATATCGGTAAGCGTGTCGGCGACGAAGCCGATATTCCGGTCCTTGGTCCGCCCGGAGAGGATCTCGTCACCTATGACGAGCATGGCGGCGGTAGGCGGGGCCGTTTCCGACATGGCTTCCAATCCCAGCATCCGGGATGCTTCTTAGCGCGCCGGCGCTTTTGCGGAAGCCCTCTTTCCTCCGATGCCGTGCTTAACCCCCTTAATTCCTCCACGGCGATGCATTAGCTTAGGCGTCGGATCGCCCAGGAATCTCCATGCAGGACCTTCGCACCAGCGCCCAGCGCCAGACGAACAAGATCACGCTCTACGGCGCTGAAGGCTTCGACGGCATGCGCAAAGCGGGGCGGCTCGCGGCTTCCTGCCTCGACGAGATCTACGCGGTCGTGCGGCCTGGCGTCACGACGCAGGCGATCGACGATTTCATCTTCCGCTACGGCATGGACCACGGCGCCATGCCGGCGACGCTGAACTACCGCGGCTACCGCAAGTCGAGCTGCACCTCCATCAACCACGTCGTCTGCCATGGCATCCCCAACGAGAAGGCGCTCCGCGAAGGCGACGTCCTCAATATCGACGTGACATTCATCCTCGACGGCTGGCACGGCGATTCCTCCCGCATGTATGCCGCAGGGCAATTGAAGCGCGCCGCCGAGCGGCTGATCGAGGTCACTTATGAGTGCCTGATGCGCGGCGTGGCGGCGGTCCGCCCGGGCGGTCGGCTCGGCGATATCGGCCACGCCATCCAGTCTTACGCGGAGGGCGAGCGCTGCTCGGTCGTGCGCGATTTCTGCGGCCACGGCGTCGGCCGGCTGTTCCATGAGCCGCCAAACATCCTCCATTACGGCCAGGTGGGCGAAGGCGTCGAGATGAAGCCCGGGATGATCTTCACCGTCGAGCCGATGATCAATCTCGGCCGGCCGCACGTAAAACTTCTCTCCGACGGCTGGACCGCCGTCACCCGCGACCGCTCGCTGTCCGCCCAGTTCGAGCACACGATCGGCGTCACCGAATCCGGCGTGGAAGTGTTCACGCATTCGCCTTCCGGCCGCTCGTGGCTGCCCTGGCGAGCGGCCTGAGAAGCGCGGCGGCCGTCCAGATGGGCGAGCTTCGCGACGCCGGCGGGCTGCCCCATTTCCACGGCCATCGGGACCGTCTGCGCGCCCGCTTTCGCGACGGCGGCGCCGCGGCGCTCGCCGATTACGAGCTTCTGGAGCTGGCGCTGTTCCGCGTCCTGCCGCGCCGCGACACCAAGCCGCTCGCCAAGGCGCTGCTCACGAAGTTCGGCACGCTCTCCGAAGTGCTGGCCGCGGCGCCCTTGCGGCTGAAGGAGGTGGAGGGCATCGGCGATTCCGTCTTCTCGGAGCTGAAGCTCATCAAGGCTTTCGCCGAGCGGACCGCCGGCGAGGCCGTTCGGAAGCGCCCGGTGCTCACCTCGTGGTCGGCGCTTCTCCACTATTGCCGCGCCGCCATGGCCTTCGAGGAGCGCGAGCAGTTTCGCGTCCTCTTCCTCGACAAGAAGAACGCGCTCATCGCCGACGAGGTTCAGGGCTCCGGCACGGTCGACCACACGCCGGTCTATCCGCG
>JACCSN010000349.1 GCA_013812985.1 Hyphomicrobiales bacterium
CCTTCGCCGTGCCGGCCAACACATTGGTCGTCGCCGACACGGTCGGCTTCCATGCCCGCGGCTTCTCTGCCCGGCCCACGGTCCGGGTCGAGATCTGGACCTACGGCCGACGCAACCCCTTCCTGCCCTGGTCGGGCCTCGACATCGGCAGCGTCCCAGGGATCGCCGAGCGGCGCATCCCGTGGATGTGGCAGGCGCGCGATTTCCTTCAAAAGCGGGGGTTGATGGGCCAGCCCTGGCGCGATGTCGGTCGGCTCAGGCCGCCAGACCCGCCTGGCCGGACAATTGCTTGAGCGCGACGAGCGGCCGCGCGCCGACATGCGAGATGACCTCGGCGGCGGCAAGGGAGCCGAGCCGGGCGCAATCGGCCGGTTCCGCGCCCTGTGCCAGGCCGAACAGGAAACCGGAAGCAAACAGGTCGCCCGCGCCGGTCAGGTCGACGACCTCGCCGACGGGTGCCGCCCGCACATGCGAGCGCGCGCTCCGCGTCAGCGTCAGTGACCCTTCCGCGCCCATCGTCACCACCGCGAGCGGGATGTCTTCCTGGAGCGCGGCGATCGCGGTTTCGAAATCGCTGGTCTGGTAAAGCGCCTGAACCTCGTGCTGGTTGGCGAAGACGATGTCGAGCGCCCCCGAATGCATCATGTCGAGGAACTCGTCGCGGAAGCGGTCGACGCAGAACGAATCGGACAGCGTCATCGCGACCTGGCGTCCGCCGCCATGGGCGAGCGAGATGGCTAGGCGGAACGCGTCCTTGGCTTTTGGCGGGTCCCAGAGATAGCCTTCCAGATAAACGATCGCCGCGCCCTCCACCGTGTCGCGGTCGATGTCGTCGGGCGTCAGCTCCTGGCAGGCGGCAAGCGACGTGTTCATTGTCCGCTCGCCGTCCGGCGTGATCAGGATCATCGATCGCGCTGTCGGCGTCCCGTCGGTGAGCGGGACCGTCGGGAAATGGATGCCCAGCGCCTTCATGTCATGGCGGTAGAAGCGCCCGAGCTCGTCGTCGGCGACCTTGCCGATGAAGGCCGCGCGCCCGCCGAAGGACGCGACGCCGGCGGCGGTGTTGCCCGCGCAGCCGCCGGAGATCAGCTGCGCCGGACCCATGTGATCGTAGAGCCGGTCGGCCTCCGCCCCGTCGATCAGCCGCATGGAGCCTTTGATGAGCCCCTCGCGCAGGAGGAAATCCTCCTCCGTATGAGTGAGCACGTCGACGATGGCGTTGCCGATCGTCAGGACATCATATTTGGGCTCGGCCATGCTTCCCCGCTAGATTCGCGAACGCGCCCGCCTAGCGGATCGTCAAGGAGAAGGCAAACACAGGGCTCCCCTTCTCCCCTCATCCTGAGCCTGTCGAAGGGGTGGGAGAAGGTGGCTGCTGAGCAGCCGGCTGAGGGGTGTCGCAAAGCGATCGACCCCATAACGGATGCCTGTCATCCCGGAAGCGCCGCGCAGCGGTGCTGTCCGGGATCCATAAACACTGAAGCTTTACGATCGGTCACAACGGCCACGCGAGTTCGCGAGCGCCGGCGGTTATGGATCCCGGACTGCGCTGCGCGCCTCCGGGATGACAAACGACGGACATATAGCTTTAAAGGCGTGCTGACGTTCTTTCGGACGCCCATGATCTCCGCCGCCGCCCTTGCCTTTCGCGACATCCTGACGCCGCCGTTCCGCCGCGTGCTGCTGAAATCGCTGGCCCTGACGATCGGAACTCTGCTGGCGCTCTGGCTGATGCTTGGGTGGCTCCTCGCCTCCTGGGTGGCGCTGCCCTATGCGTGGCTTGATTCCGGTTTCTCCGTCCTTGCCGGCATCGGCCTGGTGATCGGGGCCGCCTTCCTGGTCGCGCCGGTCACCGCGCTGCTCGCCGGGCTTTTCCTCGACGACATCGCCGAGGTCGTCGAGCGGGTTCACTATCCGCACGAGCCCGCGGGCAGGGCGCTGCCGCTCGGCCGTTCGCTCGTCGTCACGCTCAAATTCCTTGGGATCGTTGTCCTGGTGAACGCGATCGCCCTGCCGCTCGTCCTGTTCGTCGGGTTCGGCATTCTCGTCTTCCTCGTCGCCAACGCCTATCTGCTCGGCCGCGAATATTTCCAGCTGGCGGCGCTCCGCTTCCACGACGCGCCGACGGCGAGCGCGCTTCGGGCCCGCCATTCCGGCCGGATTTTCGCGGCCGGCCTCGTCATCGCCGGCTTCCTCGCCGTGCCCCTCCTGAACTTGGCTGGGCCCCTCTTCGCCACGTCCTTCATGGTGCATATGCACAAACGGATCGCGGGGTCGGAGCGGCGTCCAGGCGAAATCCTGGCCGGCTGATCAGATCCGGCCGATGGCGCGGCGCGACACGGCGCGGAAGCGCAGCGCCAGCAGGGCGAAGGAGATGGTCACGCCGGACAGGATGCCGTAGATGAGCCCAGGCGCGCCGAGGCCGAGACGGACGCCGAGAAAAGCCGCGAGCGGCACGGCGGCGAGCCAGAACGCGCCGGACTGGATGGCGAACGAGGTCCAGACATCGCCGGCGCCGCGCAGCGCGCCGAGGTTGGCGCCCATCATCGCATCGAGCACGACCACGGCGCCGGCGGCCGCGATGGTCGCGCTGGCGACGGTAAGCGCCGGCCCGGTGAGGCCGAAGATGTCCGCGACGGAGTCGGGCGCAAAACGGAGCAGCAGCGCGAAGGGCAGCGCGGTCAGCCCGGCCAGAACCACGCCAGACCAGCCGGCCATGCGCACGTCCCCGGTCGAGCCGCGGCCGACCGCGTTGCCGACGCGGATGGCGGCCGCTCCGCCGATGCCGACGGCGTTCATGTAGATGAGCGAAAGGAGCGACATGGTCGCCTGATGCGCCGCGAGGGCTTCGGTGGAGATCAGGCCGCCCAGAAAAACCATGGCGGAGAAGGCGGCGCTCTCCACGCCTTGCGCCAGCCCCATCGGAATGCCGATTGCCCGCATCCGCCGCCCGAAGCCCTGGCCGGCGTTCCAGCCGCGCAGCGCCGCAATTACGCCACGCGGGTCGCCGAGCCGCTTCTCCCAGCCGAGAAGGATGGCGAAGGTCGCCAGGAACGCGGCGAAACGCATGACCGAGGACGTGGCGACCGCGCCGATGGCCCCGGCCGGCTCGACGAAGCCGCCCCAGCCGAGCGCGAAGACGCCGTTCAAGGGCAGGTCGATGGCGGCGGCGGCGATCATCACCCACATCCCTGTCTTCGGCCGCCCCGTCGCCTCCAGGAACATGTTGCAGGCGACGAAGAGCAGCATGCCGGGGAGCCCGAGCGCGAAGGCGAGCGTCACCGCGGCGGCGTCGCGCACCAGGCTTTCCGGCTGGCCGGTCAGGCGGAAGAACCACTCGCCGGCCAGCGAGGCGGCGACGAAGACGATGCTGAGCGCCAGAGCGTGGCCGAGCCCGGCGCGCAGCACGGCGCCGGCCTGGCGCTCCTCGCCCGCGCCGATCGCTTGGGCGGTGAGGATCGGGGTCGCCTGCAGGAAGCCGATGGCGATCATCATGAGGGTCAGCTGCGGCGCGATGCCCAACCCCAGGGCGGCAAGCTCGCCCGCGCCCGCCCAGCCCGTCATCGCCGAATCGACGACCGTCATGACCAGCACGGCGGCGCGCGACACGACGATCGGCGCGGCGAGCTGCAGCGTTCGCCGGACGTGCCAGCCGAGGGGGCGGGCGCCTGGATGAGCAAATAACGCCGTTGCGGCCATGGGAGACGCCATGCGCGATCGCGCTCGCCGACTCAAGCCCGGCGCGCGCCCCGAAGCGGATTCCGCCGACCGGGCGCGGCTCGCAACCCGTCGTTAAGGTTATCGTGGCTTTGATCGCCGGGAACCTCGCAGTCGGGGCGTGCATTTGGCCCATATGTCCGCTGAAACGCTGCTCGGCCTCGTGGCCGCCTTCTGCACGACGATCTCCTACCTGCCGCAGGTCATCAAGGCCTGGAAAACCGGGTCGACGACTGACCTGTCGATGCAGATGATGCTGCTCCTGTTCGCGGGACTCTCGCTTTGGATCGCTTACGGCTTCATGAAAGCTGATTACGTCATCGTGGTCGCGAATTCGATAAGCCTGGTCATGCTTGCCAACCTCATCTTCTTCAAGCTGCGGGACTTCTTCGCTGAGAGGCAACCTGGCGCGAGGGCGAAAATCCCGCGCGGCTGGCGCAAGGGCGATCGTGGCGACGCGCCCGAGCTTGCCTCGCCCGGATGACCGCTTCGGGCCTTTCGCGAACCTCTCGGCGATCCTGCCCGGACCTGGAGACGTGTAGACAGGCGCGGCGCGAGCCGATATAAACCGCTCGCCTTCGCCCGGGCTCGCTCGCGATCCGCCGGTCGTCGATAGGGCCCAGGTAGCTCAGGGGTAGAGCAGCGGACTGAAAATCCGCGTGTCGGTGGTTCGATTCCGCCCCTGGGCACCATCACTTTCCCAAGCGATTTCAGGACATTGGGGCAGCCAGACGATGACCGGTTCGGCAGCGACCTATCTGTGCTAAGTAGCAGGTAAGTAGCTGGGCGTCGGAACTCGCCGACGGTTGAGCGGGAGGTTGACCAGATACCTCGTGGGCGCGGCATCAGGCGCTGCAGTGTTGATCACGCGAGCTCTCGCCCCCCAGGAGCCCGATGCCGTCCGACGCGCGTATACGTCTGCTGTCGAGTACTGGCCGGAACGGGTCGAGCTGATGCAGGTCTGGGCGGACTACCTGGATGAACTGAAAGGCTCCGCGCGAAGGCTGGCTGCCGACGACGTTGCGGGCGACTCGCGCCATTAGTGCCAATACACCACCTGTGAGTATGGTCACAGGCTCGATCCCTGTCGCGTCACGTCACGGTGTTCGGCCTACCATCCCTTCATCGCACGCATCGCCCAGATCCCTTTCGAACTCGTGCAGGGAGCCGATATATACCAGCACTTTCGTGAGGAACAACGGCGCGAACGCGCGGCCGTGATGGGCTTCATTAAAGCCGTGCAGAGCGGCAATATGG